>DTPJ01000129.1 GCA_011334435.1 Candidatus Poribacteria bacterium
TTTTATCGGTGAGAATGTCAAACCTTTAATGATAAGCGATTCTCTGATGGACAGATCGCATATCTTTTTGATGACGGAACGGTGTATCTCTGGGTCTTTGACTATTCCCTTATGGACAAACTCCCTGCCAGCTTCAAATTGCGGTTTAATGAGAGCTATTATATCGCTTTCAGGTTTGATTATTGAATTTATAACATGGATCACCTTATCCAATGAGATAAAAGACACGTCAATAACCGCAAGCTCTATCTGCTTTTGAAACTGTTCTGGCTTGACATATCTTATATTTGTTCGCTCAATGACCTCAACCCGTTCATCATTGCGGATTTTCCAGTCAAGTTGACCATATCCGACGTCAACAGCATAGACAAAATCTGCACCATGTTGAAGAAGGCAATCAGTAAAACCGCCAGTTGACGCCCCAACGTCTATCGCTATTTTCCCTTTTACATTGATATTAAATGTGTCAATAGCTTTTTTAAGTTTTAACCCGCCTCTACTAACATAAGGACAAGTATCACTTTCTTTTAGGACAATAGTTGAATCTGTTGAAACTAATTTTCCCGGCTTGTCGGTCAATTGATCATTTACGAACACATTTCCAGCCATGATGAGTTGTTTTGCCCTTTCACGACTGGATACTAAACCTCGTTGGACAAGCAGAACATCAATTCTTTCGGATTTTTTTGACATAAAGAAATCTAAGTTCTATTGAAATTATTTTTGCCAAGCGTTAGCATCCTGCATGACAAGGATATTCTCACTATGGACGTTGACCATCTCCATAGCAGTTTTCGCTATGCCTTCAGGCGAAAGACCGAGATTGCTAAGTAAAACTTTTCTATCACCATGTTCAATAAATCTATCAGGGATGCCCAAGAATCTGATCTGTATTTCAGAAGATAGACCAGATTCAACTATCATCTCTGAAACGGCACTGCCAAACCCGCATGATACCGAATGTTCTTCAACGGTTAAAACTTTTCCTATACGAGATATAAGAGGCAAAAGCAATTCTTTATCAAGTGGCTTAATAAATCTTGCATTTACGACTGTTGCAGAAATGCCGTGTTTTTCTAATATTTCAGACGCTATAACTGCGGGATAAACCATAGACCCGATGGCTAATATGACAATATCATTTCCATTTTTGAGGATTTCAGCTTTGCCAATAGGTAATGATATTAACTCTTCGGGCAAAGTGACGCCGACGCCTTCGCCTCTTGGATAACGTATGGCAGAAGGACTATCGCAGTAAATTGCGGTTTTCAACATGTGTTGAAGTTCCGCTTCATCTTTTGGCGCCATTATGATCATGTTTGGTATATGCCTGAGATAAGCGATGTCAAAAGTGCCGTGATGAGTGGGACCATCTGCCCCAACTAACCCTGCCCTGTCAAGTGCAAAGACTACTGGGAGATTTTGAAGGCATACATCATGGACGATCTGATCATAGCCACGTTGTAAAAATGTTGAATATACTGCAAATACTGGTTTCATACCTTGCGATGCAAGTCCAGCAGAAAAAGTTACCGCATGTTGTTCAGCTATTCCGACATCAAAACAGCGATCGGGAAATTTCTCGTTAAATTCGTTGATACCTGTCCCATCAAGCATTGCAGCAGTTATCGCTATAATCCGATTATCCTTTGATGCCAAGTCAACTAATGCACGGCTAAATGCGGTTGTATATGATATTTTATCGCTCTTACTTGTATAATTGCCATCTCTTATATTAAAAGGCGATGCACTATGAAATTTAGTTGGATTTTTTTCCGAAAATTCATAGCCTTTGCCCTTTTCAGTAATAACATGAACAACGAGAGGTCCCTTTATTTCTTTGATCCTTTGTAAAATATTAATTATATTTGATATATTGTGACCATTTATAGGACCGAAATATCTGAATCCTAAGGACTCAAACATCATGCCATCTATGAGAAGCGTTTTCGCACTCTCCTCAATTTTTTTTACAAGTTTAGCAGCACTTTTGCTAAATGAGTTGAGCGAGTCTGCAATTTCTTTTCGGAATCTATTATATAATTGACTTGTCCTTAATTCATCAAGACGTTGGAGCAATCCGCCAACTGTCGGAGAGATGGATAATTCGTTATCATTAAGTATAACGATCATATCGGTTTTCGTATGTCCAGCATGATTTAGTGCCTCAAAAGCCATTCCGCCAGTCAAAGAACCGTCACCGATAACAGCTATAACCTTGAAATCCTCTTTTTTCAAGTCCCTTGCTTTCGCCATGCCAAGTGCTGCGGAAATTGATGTGCTTGCATGACCAGTCCCAAAGCAATCATACTTACATTCATCTAATTTCGGAAAACCACTCAGCCCTGAGCATTGTCTTATAGTATGAAACTGATCGCGTCTTCCAGTCAAAATCTTATACGGATAACATTGATGCCCTACATCCCAAATAAGTTTGTCCTTATCCATATCAAATGCTTGTAGAAGGGCAATGGTCAACTCCACGACACCAAGACTTGATGCTAAATGACCACCGACATTTGATATTGTTGAGATGATCATATCCCGAATTTCTTTTGCTAACTCATTTAATTCTGACAAATCCAAAGATTTAATATCATTGGGATTATTTATACGTTGTAATACTGACAACGTTTTATCCTCCTAAAAAATGATTAAAATTTCCTTTTCACCATATAATCTGCCCATAAAAGCAATAATTCTTTATACTTTGATTGCGGAATTATGTCCAAATGTTGTAACGAATCTTCTATATACTTTTCAGCAAGTTTTCTTGTCCACTCTATACCGCCTAACTCAATAAGAAGATTTTTGGCTTCGTTTATTTCATCTTCGCTTGCCTGTTGATTGCCAATTATTTTTGAAAGTTTATGCTTTTGCTCGTTATTTGCATTCTTAAAGGCATGACTGACTATAACAGTTCGCTTGCCCTCTCTTATATCCGATCCGACAGGTTTTCCTAACTTCTTTTCATCACCGATAATACCGAGAATATCATCTTGGAGTTGAAACGCAGTCCCACATTTACCAGTAAAAGATGATATTGCTTTGACAAACGGATGTTGAGTGTCCAAAGTATTAAGCCCAAGCATTGCACCTGCTTTGCCTGTAAATTCATACAAAACACCCGTTTTTTTCCACATAACTTTCATAATTTGCTCTTCATTAAGGGATTCTATGGGTTCTTTTGAATATTGCATGTCCAATACCTGACCTTCTATAAGTTCGCTCTGCATCCTCATGCCAAAATCTTTTATAAGATATAATACAAGCTTAGGATTTATATCGCCATTTAAGCCGAGTTCCGAAAGCATAGATACCGCCCAGCCCTGTTGCATATCACCTGCAAGGATCGCAATAGAAGTGCCGTAATGCTTTGCATCGTTTTCATTGTAGCCGAATTCTTTTATTGCTCTTTGACGAAACTCTTCATGGATCGTCGGTCCGCCACGCCTTTTATGATCTCTGTCAATTATGTCATCGTGAACTATCGTCCATGTATGGAATATTTCAATCGCTGCGGCAGCGGGAATAATCTTGTCCTCATCTCCGCCAACTGCCCCGCAAGCAAACATAAGGACCGATGGTCTTAGTGCCTTTCCGCCATATCTGATATAGCTATATACTGAGTCGTGTATATGTTGAGGTGAGAATGTCTGTTGAAAGCGAGTTGAATTTAGGTAGTTATAGACTTTATCCTTACGAATTGAAAGTTCATGTATGAGTAAATCGTAATCCATTATGATTTCCCTTCTTATTTATTCGTCTTCTGATAAGTCTTCGTCATAAGGTTTAGCGATCAGTTGTCCATCGTTGCTTTTCATCAGGATTTCAACCTTTCTTTCTGCATCGTTTAATATTTTGGCACATATTTTTGATAATTTTATTCCCTCCTCAAAAGCGGACAGCGATTCTTCTAACGATAGTTCTCCACTTTCCAATTTCTCCACTATTTCCTCTAATTTTGCCATAGCAGTTTCAAATTTCATTTCATCGGTCATTGCGTCCTCCAAGTTGAATTATGTTAATGTATTTTTATATATCTCTCTGCATTTTTGCAGGTAATACTTGAAATCATTTAGACAATGGTTTCCCATCAATAGCCCCCAAATTGACATAAGTTGTCAGGTCTTTCAAAATCCATCATTGCTCGGAACGCTTCACGTTGATTCATATTTGCTCCAATTACTCAAACTTATACTCTTTGTTGTAAAGGGTGAAAATCGTCAAACTGAAAAATACGATAGTCACAATTGCTACCATAATTAATGATGTGGATAAACTGGAATTTGTGCCTTTTGATATTTCATTTATCTCATTCTGCAATGAAGGCTCGACAGGGAAAACAGATATTAAATAATGGACAATGGAAAATTTTCTAATTAATCCCGGAACGATGATAGTTATCTTTTCCCAGCCAAAAGCTAAAAGCATTCCCGCTATAATAGGATGTCTGAGACGAGATCCAAAAAACATAAATACCGCGCCATAAACTATCAGTGAAAGGATAATCACACCAAGTTGGACTGCAAATGTATTTACAGCATAGGAGAAATCGCCAGCCATTTTGCTATCGCTCAATATGACTAAAAAGCTAATCAATATCGGTGGAATTAAGATAAGTAAAACGCCTATGATGTAGGCAATGAATTTTCCTATTGCTATTATATATTTTGGTATTGGACGAGTAAAAAGGTATGTAATGGTTTTGTTATCAATCTCATCGCCAATTATAGATGTCCCATAAAATAATGCAACAAGCATTGAGACAAAAAGCAAAAAAAATAGCATTATATGAAGCAGAACTAATAGTGGTGAGGAAATATAGCTTGGATGGGCAAGTCTATAATAAAAGGCTAAAAAAACTGGCAAAAAGGATAGTATAATCATAAATATTGTCTTTTTGCTTTTTATTGTCTGATCAAAGGTTATCTCAAAAATGATTTTTAATGCGTTTGAGAGTCTGGTTTTCGCTATATATTGTTCCATAAATAATTTCCTATTTAATGTTGGAAAAAGCAGTTAAAACTGCTTGATGAACTTTCATTATCGGCACATTATTTTTTTCGGCTAACTGTTTACAATTATCATATTCGGGGATGATCTTTATTACCTCATCGCCAATTTTGCCTAATTTTACATTGACTTTTCCATACTCAGTCTCAATTTCGGTCATTTCACGGGCAAGTTTTTTTCTGTTCGCCTCATATATCCTCACTCCCATAGTAGTTGTCTCTGATAGGATACAGGCACAGGCTTCTTGGAGCTTCGTTGATTCTACCAAAACAGTTAGTTTGATAGCAGGTCTATTTTTTTTCATTAATATCGGAGTAAGGAAAACATCAAGCGCCCCAATGGAAAAAAGTTTGTCCATTAATAGATCATATACCTGTGGAGACATATCATCTATATTTGTTTCAACTACATTTATAACATCACTTTCATAAACATCTTTTGAAGTCCCAATAATCACCCTCAATAAATTTGGCTGTTCCGTGAAATCCTTTGTTCCAGCACCATATCCAATATTTTCAATCGTCATATCAGGTATAGGACCAAAGCTATCTGTAATAGTGCTTATTATCGCTGCACCTGTTGGAGTTACTAACTCAGCAGATACTTCGGTTCGTTTCGCAGGTATCCCTCTCAGAAGCTCCACAGTAGCAGGCGCAGGGACAGGAATAACACCATGAGAAGATTTAACAAATCCTTGACCCAAAGGCAGTGGAGACGAATAAATTTTATCTATTTCCAAAGCGTTAATACCGATGGCAGACCCTACAATATCCAAAATTGAATCTACCGCTCCGACTTCGTGGAAATGAATTTTTTCTATATCTACATTATGCACCTTCGCTTCTGCTTCACCAAGTCTTGTGAATATTTTCTCTGCCATATCTTTTACATCTTGATTTAACTGGCTTTCTGATATTAGTTTAATTATATCGCTTAAATGTCTACCGTGATGATTATGTTCGTGATGATGATCATGGTTATCAAGCTCTATATCAACTTTCGTGCCTGTAATACCATGTTTTTGGACTTTATTAAAGCTGATCTTATATCCATCAAGGTTTAGTTTTAATAGTTCATCTTTCAGGACTTCGGGCTTTAGACCAAGATCAACGAGAACACCCAAAGTCATATCACCACTTATGCCAGAAAAACAATCAAAATACGCTACTTTTTTCATGTAAGTTCAATCCTTAACCTTTCTGATTTAATTTTCTCCAATTTTGGCAGTTTTATAGTAAGGACACCATCTTTATATACTGCCTTTATATTTTCAACATCTATTTGAGTGGGTAACTCAATATTTCTGTTGAATGAACCATATTTGCGACCGATGAAATGATAGTTTTCGTCTTCTCTACTCGCTCTTCGCTTTCTTTCACCTTTTATTTGAAGCAGGTTTCCCGTAATTGTTGTGTCTATATCATTTACAGATATACCCGGTATATCTAATATTACAATTATGTAATCTTTATCTTCTAAAATATCTATATCAGGAGACCATTCAGTTTCTTCCATAGATTCTGTCTTATATTCTGAGTAGTTATTAAGCAGTTTATTCATTCTTTCCTTCAATTTTCTTATTTCAGTTTCCAGATCGTCAAATTCCGACATTGTGATGACTCCTATTGTTAAGCTCAATTACATTTGCAATTCATTTTTGGGATATAGAAATATATAAGTTTGCAATTCTATAAGTCTATATCCCAAGATCATCATCAATTGTGAAACATTTTTAGTTACTTATCCATAGTTTTTCCCATTTTGATCAGACTTAATGCTATTGATGATAATGCACAAGTAGATGTGAATGTTAAAAACGCACCGGGACTTGTATTTGGAATCATGCTCAGTGAAAAGACATATACTATCTTTGAAATCACACCTACTATAAGGCTTAGAGCAGCACAAATCCCTAATATCCATTGAGTAACAACCATTGCCTTTTTCATTGTTCTACCCTCCCAAATTATATTTTTATAAAATAAATTTATCTACCAATACAAAGTTTAAACCAAATTACTTTATACGTCAAGATAATTAACCTGAACTTAGGACATTAGTTCGGACATTTTCTAGAATAAATAAGGTTAAAAGTTAAAGGTTAAAGGTTTATTTATAGTCTGCCTGAGCTTTTTCAAAAGTTTCTGTTTTTTTATTAAACTTTGGACAATTTTGAATTAAAAAATATTGTTAGCTAACCAAATTTATTTTTAATAACAAGAAAAAACATTAAATCCCCCTTTATCCCCCTTTTTCAAAGGGGAAAGATAAGGAAGATGCCTTTTTCAAAGGGGGAAACTAATAGAGTTACTTTTTTCAAAGAGGGAAGCCATAAAAGTCTCCCTTTGGGAAAAGGAGATTTAGAGGGATTTCCCTAGATAATTTAATTAGATAATAAATTGTCCGAACTCATGTCCGATTTTCAGTTATTTTAACTTGATTTTAATAGCATATATAAAGTAAGATATAACTAATGAATTTATGGAGACAAACTATGAGTATAATATTTATAACAGGTGGCGCAAGAAGCGGAAAAAGCAGTTTCGCATTACAATTGGCGAAAA
>DTPJ01000320.1 GCA_011334435.1 Candidatus Poribacteria bacterium
CCAACTAAACTAATTCCATATTTATCAAACAGAAGATTTCTTTTAATAGTTATCCTCTGACCACCCCTTGCAACCCCTTGGCAAGTTTAGGTAGTCGTCATTATCCCCCTTTCTATATGTTATATACTTCTTCTCCTGTTAGCATTTTGAAGTTATTGTTCTTAAGGACTTCAATTGCCTTGTCTGTATTTTCAAATCTGAAGATCATGACCGCATTATCTCCAGAACTCTTGACAAAGGCATACATATATTCAACACCAAGCCCTGCTGACCATAATGCAGATAGGATAGAAGCTAATCCACCGGGTTTATCTGGCACTTCCACAGCGACAACATCTGTTTCACCGAAGGTGTAACCAGCTTCTTTGAGTATATTAACTGCTTTGTTTGCATCGTTGACGATTATTCTTAATATACCGAAGTCTGCGGTATCTGCGAGGGATAAAGCCCTGAGGTTAATATTATGATCAGCAAGCACTTTTGTTACCTGTGCAAGCCTGCCCGATTTATTTTCAAGAAAAATTGAAATTTGTTTGACTTTCACATCTTACCTCCGTATTAGCAAATATTAGAATGTCTTTTACTCTTTTGGTCTTAGGTCCTTAACACGTTTCGCCTTCCCTTCGCTTCTTTCTATGGTTTTTGGCTCAACGAGAGTGACCTTGACTGATATACCTAAAACACTTTCAATTTCGTTTTGTAATTTCCTTTGAACCGCTTCAAGTTTTCTAACCTCATCAGAAAATAGCCTTTCGTTCACTTCAACTCTAACCTCTAACTCGTCTAACATTCCCTTACGTTCTACGACAATTTCATAGTGTGGCTCTGTTTCCTCAATTTCCATAAGGACACTTTCTATCTGTGATGGGAAAACGTTAACACCTCTGATTATAAGCATATCATCGGTTCTTCCACTGACACGTCTCATTCTCGCAATAGTTCTTCCGCACTTGCACGGTTCTGGGTTCAGTGACGTAATATCTCTGGTTCTGAATCTGATAACTGGAAAAGCCTCTTTCGTTAGGCTTGTGAATACCAATTCCCCTGTTTCACCATAAGGTAGCTGTTCGCCAGTTTCTGGGTCTATTATTTCTGCGATGAAATGGTCTTCAAAGATATGCAATCCGTCTTTTTGCTCGCATTCCATAGACACGCCGGGTCCTATAACTTCGGTAAGTCCGTATATGTCCATTGCATCAATATTAAGTTTGGCTTCTAATTCCTTTCGCATATTATCAGACCAAGGTTCTGCACCAAAAACTCCAATTCTTAGCGGCAATTTACGGATGTCAATTCCCATTTCCTTTGCCACTTCACCGATATATAAAGCGTAAGATGGCGTGCATGTTAAAACGGTAGTGCCAAAATCTTCTAACATCATCACTTGACGTTTAGTGTTTCCACCAGATGCAGGAATTACGGTTGCTCCCATACGTTCTCCGCCGTAATGAATACCCAGACCGCCAGTAAAAAGCCCATAACCATAAGCATTCTGTATTATATCATTTGGACCTGCCCCTGCACACATAAGGCTTCTTGCCATCAGCTCTGCCCATGTATCTATATCATTTTTTGTATAACCAGCGACTACGGGCTTTCCAGTAGTGCCAGATGAAGAGTGTATGCGGACAATATTGCTCATCGGTTCTGCGAATAGCTTAAATGGATAGTTTTCTCTGAGGTCTTTCTTTGATATAAAAGGAATTCTCTTCAAGTCATCTAACGATTTTAGATCACTTGGCTTAAAACCAGCCTTTTCAAAGGATTCCCGATAGAAAGGAACTCTATCATAAACTTTATGAATAATAGCTTTAAGCCTGCTAAGTTGCAGTTCTTCCAATTCCTTTCTCGGCATACATTCATATTTTTCATTCCATATCATGTTCTTCCTCCCTTAAAAGATAGTAAATATGGTATATTAAATATATTCTACAATACCTTAATAGACAAGTCAAGACTAAGCCAATTCACCAATTCACTCCAATTCATCCAATTCACGAGTGTAATTCAAATTTTAGTGATCATTTGACATTGCATTATAACACCTGTTATGCTAATTTATCAATACAGAAAAACGTTTATAATACAATATGAATTTGCTATAATATCTAATAACTGATATAAATGTGGAGGAAAAAATGATTTTTCGGCAGATAACGCCAGATATATTTTGCTGGACAGATACATGCAATGTCTATATATTGCGTGACGGAGAAAGCGCGATACTGTTTGACTTTGGCGATGGAAACGTTCTTAATAATATTAGCAATATAGGCATCAAGAATGTTGACTGGGTTCTATTTACACATCATCATCGGGAGCAATGTCAGGGGATAGCAAAAATAAAATCGTCAGAAATAAAGATCGCTGTTCCATCAGCGGAAAGATCGTTCTTTGAACGTCCGATAAATTTCAGGAAGATAAAACCATCTTTAGGAGATGCCTATACAGTTCATGGTTCAAGCTATGTCCGACCTCCCATTAGACCGATAAAAGTGGATCATGTCTTCCAAAACATGGACGAATTCTCTTGGCATGGAAACGAATTCTGGTGTATAAACACACGAGGCAACAGCCCTGGTTCCATGTCCTATATGCTAAAAAAAGATGGCAAATGGATAGCTTTTAGCGGTGATGTGATGATAGACGGAGCTAAAATGCACACTTGGTTTGATACAGAATGGGACTATGGCTTTGCTTCTGGAATATATGCCCTATTTAACAGTGTAAGCTTAATTGAAAGCTTCAGACCTTCGTTAATGTTGCCTTCACATGGTGACGTAATCAGAAATCCGTTAGAGCAATTAAGAGAATACCAAAGGAAAATCCGAGAGCTTGAAAGATATTATGTAAGAGGATATGAGCAAAGCACTTTTGGATATGGTTCTCAGGATACGGTATCAATTCCAACAGACGTTCCGCATTTATGGCAAGTAATGCCTCATATTTACAAGTGCAAAGGACCTGATCTTTGGGCTAACTTTGCGATAATACTTGCAGATAGCGGACATGCACTTGTTGTAGATTGTGGGCTTGGCAAGGAATTATTGGACAAATATATTGACTGCATGAGAGCAAAACTTGGATTAAAACAGGTTGATGCTGTGATAATAACCCATTATCATGGCGATCATTGCTTAGATGCACCTTATCTGCGTGAAAAATATGGTGCTGAGATATGGTCTTTGGATAAGGTAGCAGAAAAAATTCAATTTCCAGAAAGGTTTGACTATCCCGCTTCGGTAAATACTTATGGAGCAGGCATTGATTCCATTGAATTTGATAGGACATTTTCCGATGGAGAAAAATTTCAGTGGGAAGGTTATAATTTTACAGTTGATTGGCTTCCCGGTCAAACTGAATTTGGCTTATGCTTAAATGCTGTTATTGATGGCAAACTTGTCGCATTCACAGGTGATAATATCTTTGGAAGCACTACCGATCCAAAGCAAAATGGACATGAGGCAGTTGTTGCACGAAATAGTGGGATACTTGAAGAAGGTTATATTTATGCAGGAGGGTATTTGAAAAAATTACAGCCAGATATTATAATCGCTGGACATTCTAACGTCTTAGATAAGCCAAAACATTTGATTGACCGTTTTCTTGATAGTGCTATTGCTTTGAGGAATGCGTTTCAAGCACTAAGCGGTGAAAAAGATTACAGATATATGTTTGACCCTTATTGGGTAAAAGCAGAACCATATAGAGTTTCGGTCAAAGCAGGCGAATCCGTAGATGTGGATATAAAAATTCGCAATTTTCTGAATACCGCACAATATCATTATATTGAATTCCATTGTCCTGATGGCATAAGCACTCATCCTAACTTTATTGATGGGTCTGTTAAACCAAGTTCAATTAAAACGATCAAATTGAGTATATATGCGGGATCAGAGGCGATTAAGGGCGTCAATATGATAGCATTTGATATATCGCTTGATGGCAAAAGGTATGGCGAATTATTTGATATGATTGTAAATGTGACATAATGTTCATAATCATAATGTTCATAACTATTATGGAGGAATGCTATGTTGGATCAAAATGAGATAAAAAATATAATAGACAAAATAATGTCAATGTCAAAAGCAGATGAGACGGAGGTTGTTTTAGGCAGTTACAGGAACTCATTGACAAGATTTGCAGAGAACCATATTCATCAAAACGTCTCGCAGGATAATGTCTATCTATCTGTAACCGCTATTTTAGACAATAAAATGGGAGAGGCAAGCACAAATAAAATTGATGACGAATCAATAAAAAAGACCATTGAATCTGCGATGGAGATCGCTAAACTTGCTCCGCCAGATGAGGAATTATTGCCAAGACTTGGTCCACAAGAATATCAAGAGGTGCAGGCATACGATCCTGATATTGACGAACTTACGCCGATGGATAGGGCAAAGGCTGTTGCAGAAGTCGTCCACGCATGCGAAAGAAACCGCTTAAAGTCCGCTGGGGCATTTTCCGATAGCAGTCAAATTGGGGCTTTGGCGACGTCAAAGGGGCTTTTTGCATGCTACAAGCGAACAGATATAAGTTTTAGCGTTACAGCGATGGGCGATGACAGTTCAGGCTGGGTTGAAAAGACATCATATAAAAGGGCAGATGTTGATACAAATACACTCGGTCAAATCGCAATTGAGAAGGCTTTAAATAGCAAAAATCCAAAAGAAATTCCACCGGGCAACTATACAGCGATACTTGAACCTGATGCAGTCTCTGAACTGATAATATTTATGTTAGGGGGATTTAACGCTTTGGCAGTTGACGAGGGAAGAAGTTTCCTCACAGGCAAAATGGGACAAAAGATCGCAGGAGATTATATTAACCTTACAAGCGATCCATATCATCCACTTCATCAAGGGAGACCTTTTGACGGCGATGGTGTGCCGACAAAAAGGGTAGAACTTATCAAAAATGGCGTCGCAAAAAACCTTGTTTATGATAGGCTAACGGCGAAAAAGCATGGTGTAGAGCCGACAGGTCACGGTGGAGGTGGAAGAAATGCCTACGGAGCTTATCCGTCTTATACTGTTATGGAAGGCGGAAATTCTACATTAGAAGAGATGATCAAGACAACAGATAGAGGTATCCTCGTGACGAGATTTTGGTATACAAACATCGTTGACCCGATGAAGGTCATCGTTACAGGAATGACAAGAGATGGCACTTTTTGGATTGAAAACGGAAAAATCGCTTATGGCATAAAAAATTTTAGGATCAATCAAAATGTGCTTGATATGCTAAACAACATTGAGATGATGTCCGAACCCGTTATGTCTGGCGGAATAGTTGTCCCTGCAATGAAAGTGAATAATTTTCATTTTAGCAGTGGATCAGATGCGATATAGTGTTTAACTGAAAATGAAAATTTTAGCTAACATAATCACATTATTATTTCTTTTCATAATAACTGCTGACGTTAATGCTGAACTGAAACGTCATAAGGTTACCGTCGGAATGTTCAACACTTACTCCATAAATGACGGCAACCTTGGGCGTCCTGACCCTGACCTAAAAGAAGTTTGGGAAGGAAATCCGAATGTCTCTGGCTATGAAGCGTGTAATATGACTATGCACTATTGGCCCCGTCCCTTTGATCTTCCCGAAGTTGAGCCAAACCAAGACCCTTATGCTAAATGGTGGATAAACTATATGGAAGAGGCTTATAACCTCACTAATCAGAATGGAGAAGTCCGCCTTAAAGTGATAGTAGGTCCCTTATATAGTTTCTATTTGGTGAACCGCGGACAATTATTCAATGAATTCATCGCTGATCTATGCAAATGGGAAAAAGGCAGTAAATACGAGGGGACACTCGGCGGTTGGTATACAACAGAAGAACCTATGGGAAGCGATCATAACTTTGACCCTGATATATGTAACGAGATGATAGACGATATTAAGCAAGTGGAAAAATCCCTTGGTATCCCTCATCATAAGATATACATTGATGTCGCAGTTGATGGCTTGTATTACAGCAATGAAGGCTTGTTAAAATTCACTCGCCAAGTGGACGTTGTGATGATAAGTGCAAGCACCTATCTTTGGACGACAAGCGTAAATCAGCCTGTCTATGAGCCTAATTGGAAAAGCATTCACGGACCAATGAAAATTGTCCGCGATATAATCTATCCTGATAGAGATAGAAGAAAAGAGAAACGCCCTGAGATCCACGTCGTGCTTGAGAGTAGGGACGCAATAGGTCATGGTCAGCCAACAAATTGGGAGATGAGGCAACAGATAGACATTGCATTAAGACAAAGCGTCATTCATAATGATCCCCCTGCCGATGGAATCTGGTTTTTTTGGTGGTCAGAGATCGGACGTAAAGCAAAAACATTAGAAGATGACTGGAATTATGGACGTAAGATCGCAGAAGCGATCCAAATCCAAGTGCCTCGCTCAACATCAGCGGAAATATCATCTGTCGGAAAAGGTGTTGACCCTGAAAAAACACGTTTTAGATTTCCACAATCTATAAGTTTTAATCCCTATAATTCTTGCATTCCCTATGATCTTGCAGAATCAGGAAATGTCCGCATAGACATATTGAACGAAAGAGGATCAAGAGTAAAAACATTTAATATGGGCTATCAGACAGCGGGTAGTCTTATAAGAT
Organism: Candidatus Poribacteria bacterium; assembly: GCA_011334435.1. Lineage (GTDB taxonomy): Bacteria > Poribacteria > DTPJ01 > DTPJ01 > DTPJ01 > DTPJ01. The sequence goes on from DTPJ01000320.1 coordinate 6,629, forward strand.
TTGGCGGTCCATATTGGGAAAAAGGGAACAATTTTAATGGGACTTATACATTTTTGCTTTATCTGAACTCAAAATTTATGGACGAGGTTAAAGTGAAAGTCCAATGGGACATCACAGTCAAAAGCTCATCGCATAAAATAGGATACTGGTCGCAAAATAATGTTATAGATGTCCAATGGGAACCGCAATCAGAGGAGATCGCAGGGATTGAAGGCTACTCTATACTATGGGATACATCAGAATTCAGTTATCCAGATTACAGTATAGACTTGCCAGCAAGTGAAACAACCGCCAAAAGCGAACCATTGGCAGATGGAAACAGTCATTACTTCCACATAGCAAGCATGAACAGCGATGGACGTTGGAGTCAACCTGTCCATTTAGGACCGTTCTTTATAGATACTACTCCCCCAAGTAACGTGAAGGATATAAAATCTGATTCTCATAAAATAGGTGTATGGTCAAAGGATAATATTATTAAAATTTCGTGGAATCCTGCTGATGATGCGACAAGTGGGGTAAGAGGATATTCAATACTATGGGACGATCTTCCGAGGACGTTACCTGACGATAAGATAGACATTTCCGTTCAAACCACAATGTCCGCAACTGAACCGTTAAACGATGGCAAATACTATTTCCATATAAGAAGCGTTGATAATGCTGGGAATTGGTCAAATGTCGCAGAACATATCGGTCCTTTTCTTATTGATACTTCTCCACCTTCAAATGTAAAGGAAATTGTAAGTGATGTTGAGATAGGAAAATGGATAAACAAAGATACCATAAATATTAAATGGCAACCTGCAAATGATAATATAAGCATGATCGCAGGCTATTCGGTGTTATGGGATACTTCTCCAAACTCCATACCAGAAGAATCTGTAAACATAGA
>DTPJ01000156.1 GCA_011334435.1 Candidatus Poribacteria bacterium
CGCCAGCTAAGTCTGTATTATAAAATTAACGACAATTTCAAAAGCATGTTGTATAAAATAAGCCACAAAAGTCTCTCTTTGGAAAAGTGAGATTTAGAGCTAACAACGCTGTTTTTGAGCCATTTTTATATATCACTCCTTCGGAGTTTAGATTTTTGTATCTTACTTTTCTATAAATATAACGCTCCTATCGGAGCTTAAAATACCTTATTTTGTGCGGTTTTATGAAAAAATCTACCCTTGTCCCGAGATTTAGAGGGATTTTCTAAACTAAAAAATAACTTTATGGGCTTTATAAAAATCTGTTTATCAATACAAGGAGACACAACTTAATGAAATCAAACGTGAGAGTCAGAATAGCACCTTCGCCAACTGGCTATTTACACCTTGGTTTAGCTAGGACAGCACTTTTTAATTGGTTATTCGCAAGACATAATAACGGCACTTTTATTATGCGTATTGACGATACTGACGCAGAACGATCAACTGATGAATCGCTAAGACAGATAATTGAATCGTTTAAATGGCTCGGATTAGATTGGGACGAAGGATATGAAAAGGGCGGAGAATATGCACCTTACATTCAATCACAGAGATTAGATATATACGAGAAACATACAAAAATGCTTTTGGATTCAGGAAAAGCCTATTACTGTTATTGCACACAAGAGGAATTAGAAGAGGAACGTAAAATTGCACAAGCCCAAAAAAAAGCCTATACTTACAGCGGAAAATGCAGAAATCTAACAAGCGAACAAAGAAAAAAATATGAAGAAGAAGGCAGAAGACCATCAGTAAGGTTTCTCGTTGAGGACAAAATTCTGACTGTTCATGATTTAATCAAAGGCGATGTGGAGTTCAGGACAGGCTTATTTGGGGATTTTATTATTGTCCGCCCAAATGGCATACCATTGTATATATATACATCAGTTGTTGATGATATGCTGATGAAAATTAGCCATATAATCAGGGCAGACGAACACTTAGCGAACACCCCAAAGCAAATACTGATTTTTGAAGCATTCGGTGCTCCTTTACCTGAATTCGCTCATGTGCCTTTGGTTCTCGGCAGTAAAGGCGAAAAACTGAGTAAACGTCACGGGGCAACATCGGTAGCAGAATATAAAAAGATGGGCTATCTCCCAGAAGCTATGTTAAACTATCTCGCAAGGCTTGGCTGGTCTCTTGATGACGAAAAAGAGGTATTCACCATTGATGAGTTGATAGAAAACTTTTCTTTGGACAGGGTCGGAAAAAGCGGAGGCATCTTTGATCAGCAGAAGCTTATGTGGCTTAACGGCGAGTATATAATGAAAATGGACATTGATTCAAGGACAAAAGCTGTTATCCCATTCTTACAAGATGCGGGATTAATTGACGATATTCCAGAAGAAAAATATGAATGGCTTAGACAGATTGTGTCTGCTGTCGGTGACAGATTAAAAACTTTGGCACAGATCGTTGATTATGCTGGATTTTTCTTCGTTGACAAAGTGGAATATGATGAAGATGCAGTCAAAAAGCATCTGAAAAAAGAGGGCATGATTGATGTCCTTAAAGGATTAAAACAATCTTTTAAGAGCCTTGATGTGTTTGATGAGACCGCTATTGAAAATGCGATAAAGTCTTATGCAGAATCTAATGGATTAAATGCTGGCAAGTTGATCCAACCATTAAGAGTTGCCCTGACAGGCAAACCTGTTGGACCCGGAATATTTGAAACATTAATTCTTCTTGGCAAGGAAAAGGTTATCCAACGATTGGAAGATGCAATTCTTATGCTTGAACAATAGGAGAGAAAACAATGAGATTTTGCCATAACATCACTTTTTTAATCAGCATTCTATCTATACTCGCAACAACAGAGACAGCGTTACCTGCACCAACTATGACGGAAATGGTCCCAATGCGAGACGGTGTCAGGCTTGCAACTGATATTTATCTGCCACAAGGAGAAGGTCCATTTCCTGTTATCCTCGTTGTGACGCCTTATAGCAGAAAAGGTCTTGAATTGTTTGCGGTCTCCGCAAATCAAAAAGGATACGCATTTGTAACTCAGGATTTTAGGGGAAGATTTGATTCTGAGGGCGAAGATTATCCCGTGTTTTTGTCTTATGGCTGGGGAGAACATCAAGACGGATATGATACAATAGAATGGATAGCGAGCCAAAAATGGTGCAATGGCAAAGTCGGCACACTTGGAATTAGCGCGCCAGCAATAGCACAAAATATGATGGCACCGTCACGGCCTCCGCATTTAGTATGTCAATATGTGGTCGTCGGTTATTCCAGTGCTTATCACCAAGCAGCATATCAAGGTGGGGCATTCAGAAAAAATCTATGGGAAAGATGGCTAAATGACCATAAGTTCAGTCCTGAAACTCTAAGATTGACAAGAGAACATCCTGCTTACGATGATTATTGGAAAGCCCAAAACACTGAAATTGTGGCAGACCGAGTAAATGCACCGACAATGTTTGTCGGCGGATGGTATGACATATTTAGCATTGGGACGATCAACAGTTTTATGACAATTAATAAGAACGGTGACATCGGAGCAAGGGGAAAATGCAGGCTTGTAATGGAAGCTTATGGACATGGGCGTAACAACGAATTTTCTTTTCCAAATTCTGATATGCCAAAAAATGCTGGATTAGTCAACATCAATTGGTTTGATATATGGATGAAAAATGATGGCAAAGGTTTAGAGGATATACCTGTCGTTCAGTATTTCGTCATGGGCGATCCAGAGGACAAATCAGCTAATGTTTGGAAAACCGCTGATGATTGGCGTATTCCCGCAAATCCAACGCCTTTTTATTTCAGGTCAGATGGAACTTTGCAAACTGAACCACCTAAAGAGTCAAACATTTCAATAACATACAAATATGATCCTAAAAATCCAGTGCCAACGATGGGTGGAAATGAACTTTATGATCCGAAAGGACCTATGGATCAGAAAGATATAGACAATCGTCCCGATGTTATCGTATTCACATCACAAGCACTTGATCAGCCTTTGGAAGTTGTGGGAAATATAAAAGTTAAGCTTTGGGCGTCTTCATCGGCGTTAGATACAGATTTCACTGCGAAACTATGCGATGTGTATCCAGATGGGAAAAGCATTCTTGTTGCAGATGGCATAATCAGGGCTTGTTATAGAAATTCATTTGAGAAACGCGAGCTATTGACACCAAACGAGATATATGAGTTTGAGATTGACCTTTGGGATACCGCCATAAGATTTAGCAAAGGTCATAAAATAAGAGTTGCGATCTCATCTAGTAACTCGCCGAGATTTGAGCCTAACCCAAATACAGGCAGACCATCGGGAATAGATGATGAGACAATAGTAGCAGAGAACACTATTTATTTTGATAAAGATCATCCATCACATATAATTCTGCCTATCGTTTCACAATAATTGTTTTTATAGCTATGAATTAGGGGGAAAATATGCCGATTGATTACATAAGAAGCGGAAAATACAAAGTTTTAAGCGATGATGACCTTGACAATATACATTTAGCGACACTTGAAGTTTTAGATGAAGTTGGAGTTAAAATAGAGTATCAACCTGCACTTGAACTGATGAGAGATCACGGGTGCAGAGTAGATTTTGAAAATAGAATTGTTCAAATACCTGAACACGTTTTGAGAAAAGCACTCTCAACCGCTCCATCTAGGTTTACTCTATATGCAAGGGACCCAAAGTATAATGTAAAAGTGGATACGCAAGCGATATATACGATTGGTGGGTCTTCTGCCCTTTCTGTGTTAGACCTTGACGGAAATCGTCGTCCTGCAACAAAACAGGATTTAGCAGACCTGACAAGGCTTCAAGATGCACTTGAAAATCTTCATATTATGCATGCTATCGTCATACCTCAGGATATTGAGCAAGAGGGCTTTGATAGAATTCTATTTTCAACTGTGATGAAAAATACCGCAAGGAATTATTATTCACAAGGAATGGGAAAACAAAGCATCAAAGATCAAGTGGAGATGGCAGGTGTTATACTTGGTAGCACAGAGGAAGTCAAAAGAAAGCCGATATTTACAATCGTTGTATGTCTGACAAGCCCATTAGTCCAAGCAGGTATAAGGGTTGCAGAGCTTATGGAGTCGGCAAAATATAATATTCCGTTATATATTGAAGCTGATGCACAGCCGGGAGCGACAACGCCGATCACGTTAGCAGGCACGTTAGTAGAGCAATCCGCAAACATACTTTGTGGGATCGCATTGGCACAGATGGTAAATCCCGGGACGCCATGTATCTATGCTATTGCATCAGGAATAATGGATATGGTGACAACGAATTATTCAGGTGGAGCGCCTGAGACTACACTTCTACATTGTGCATCTGCACAGGTCGCACATTATTATAATCTCCCATTCCAAGGCGGAACAGGCATAGATGCGACTATTCCAGATGCCCAAGCGGGATATGAAAGGGCATTACAAGTGCTTGGCAACGCTTTAAGCGGAGTGAACTTCATTCATCTTTCTGTTGGTATGATGGAACAGATGCTACTTGCAAGCTATGAACAATGCGTAATAGACAACGAAATACTTGGCGCCGCACTTCACATCGCAAAAGGTATGGAAGTCAACAAAGAAACACTCGCAGTTGACGTGATAAAAGAGGTCGGTCCTGGTGGAAATTATCTTGCACATGATCACACATTAAAATATTTCAGAAAGACTAACTGGTTTCCTAAAATTACAAATCGCAAAAAATGGGACGACTGGATGCGAGACGGTGGGAAAGATATGCGTAAACGTGCTAATGAAATGGCAAGGGAAATTCTATCAAAACATCATCCTCAATATCTGCCTGATGATGTTGCCAAAGAAATAGACAAAATGGCGGAATCTGCACAAAGAAGGGCTATTGAAAACTTAAAAAGATAAGGAGTTTACAATGGTTAATAAGACCGTTCAATATAAATTTGAACCAGCATTTGAGAAAAACACAAAGATAGACTTCAAACTTGATGGCATTGTCGGAGAACGTGCTAATGCTAATCTTCATAATTGGTTATTAACTGCGCCTATTGCAAATCCCGCGATGCTTGTTATGTTCCGCGATCAAGAGAGAAAACCAGATCGTAACCTTCTGCCATGGTCAGGCGAATTCGTCGGAAAATATCTCATATCAGCTATCCAAGGGTGGCGTATTAGCAAAGACGGGAACCTAAAAAATCTGATTGATACTATCGTTAAAGAGCTTATAGATTCTCAACTCCAAGATGGTTATCTCGGTCCTTTTACATCCGATCTGAGGCTTATCTCTGATAAATGGGACGTCTGGGGACATTATCACTGGATTTTGGCGTTTTTGATGTATTATGATGACACTGGTTATCAACCTGCACTTGACGCATGTTGTAAAGCATGCGATCTGATACATAAAACATTCGTTGGAACAGGACAACGTATGCTTTCACCTGAGCAAAATCTCGCCATATTACACGGGGCATGCCTGCTTTATGAAAAGGTTGGCGATCCGAAATATCTTGAACTTGCAGAATGGGTGATTGAAGAGTTAGATAAGCCGGGAAGTTGTGGATACATAGAAGATGCCCTTGCAGGAAAAGAGATTCAAGAATTCCGCGCTCGTAGATGGGAAGGTTTGCATTGCATACAGGGCATCTGTGAAATGGCATTGATTACAGGTGAACGCAAATATCAAGACGCATTCAAACATATCTGGTGGGCGATGTTAAAAGGAGATAGGCATAATACGGGAGGATTTACATCATCAGAGGCATGTCAGGGCAATCCTTATGATCAAGGGGCTATTGAGACATGTTGCACAATCGCATGGACAGCTTTAACTATTGATATGCTCAGATTAACTGGCAATCCACTTGTCGCTGATGAGCTTGAATTATCATTGTTTAACGGGGTTCTTGGCGCACAACATCCATCAGGTCGTTGGTGGACTTATAATACGCCTATGGACGGGGAACGCAGAGCTTCTGCACATGACATTGTCTTTCAGGCAAGGGCTGGGTCACCTGAGCTTAACTGCTGTTCTGTCAATGCCCCAAGAGGTATCGGCATGATAACCGAATGGGCTATTATGTCTGCCAAAGATGGTGTCGTTCTGAATTACTATTCGCCATGTTCAATGAGTTTTCAATCGCCATCAGGAAATAAATTTGCAATTATCCAAGAGACAGATTATCCAAAAGATGGTTGTATTAAAATAATGCTTGATACAGATGTTTCTGAAAGGTTTACATTGCATCTTCGTATCCCTAATTGGTCAAAAGAAAGCTCTTTGGAGATGAACGGGAAGTCTGTAAAGGGCATTAAATCAGGGACATATATGTCATTAAGCAAAGAATGGAAAAAGGGCGATGAGATAATACTTCAACTTGATCTATCTCCGCACTTTTGGGTCGGTGAACGGGAACTTGAAGGCAAGACTACAATATATAAAGGTCCTATAGTCCTAACCTATGATCGCTATTATAACACTATGGACCCTGATGATATACCGACTTTGGACGCAAAGGACATAAGATTAGAACCTGTGGAATATACAGGTTGGATTAAGCCGTTTATGTTATTTAAAACTATCACAAAAGATGGACGAGAGCTTTTCCTGTGCGATTTTGCCAGTGCAGGGGCATCTGGAACGCCTTATAGATCATGGTTGAATGTAGAAGGCTTATCTCCTGCTGAATTCAGCACTCAAAATCCTAAACGAATGGTGACGGTTGATCAGTGATCAGTAATCAGTGATCAGTAATGGGTATCCAGTCACCCGTTACTCGTCACCCGTCACTTATTATTATTCGTCCCTTAGAGCAGATAACAGGTTTCCTTGTCCTGCAAGCTTAGTTGCTAACCATATCCATATTAATCCGCTGAAAAAAACAGCGATCAATGTTAGGATCAATGAAACATAAGGCACATTTGCCCTTTGAATAGCAATGGCTGGCAGGACAGAGATCAATCCTGTTACTGCACCAAAAAATTCTCCGACCAGAAGCAAAGCCCAATGTTCATTTATGAGAAGCCTCTGTATCAACTTTTTTGAATAGCCAACAGCCCTCATCAATGCAAGTTCACGCCGACGCTCCAAGATATTTCTGAGGACAACTAACCCTAATCCTACACTGCCGAGTATCAAAGCCAATCCGCCGAGCATTTGAAAAATGGACAGATAAGTGTTTTGGACAGCGTTAAATTCAGCTAACCGCACATAAACAGGCGTTAATTCAATTCCAAAATCTTGAAAAGCCTGTGAGATTTTTTTAGATGTATCCGCCATATTTTCAAAATCTGCATCTATCAGAAATACACGATAACCGCTTTTTGATGGAAACAGCCTTATAAAGTCCTGTTCTGATATTATGAATACACCTTGAAGGATAGAGTTTGACAAAGAACCAACGATCTTGATCTTAAACGGCTGACCTCGTTCATCAACGTTTGTCGTCATATCA
>DTPJ01000111.1 GCA_011334435.1 Candidatus Poribacteria bacterium
GACTGACGACTGGTCCTTTAGAGACCCAATGGATTTTGCCTTCTAAAAGGATTAGTATTTTCTTTCTCCGATCTACTGGTGACAAATTTATTGTTGACAAACTTTTTCATAGGTGACAAATTTATTGTTGACAAACTCTTTCATAGGTGACGTTTGGCTTTATCCTATTTATTGGTTTCATACAGCTCTTGGAATTGTCGGACGTATTTTTACAAGGTGTAAAAAAACTGAGGGTGAATCAGCAGATTTTCAATATTGACTTACCAACCAAATTTATGCTATCCTTTTATCCAAAATTATCAGAATTATGTAATCCAAATCCGCAGAGGAGGACCCTAAAAAGTGAACGATATTTGCGATTTTAAATGTCCAGATATATCTCTTGAAAATATATTAAGCAGAAAATATATAGAGGCGGTTAAAATAGCTTATCAATTTTTGATGGAAAGCTCTATTGAAAAGCTTAGAAAAATGGTAGGAAAAAAATTGGATTTCATCCCTGATTTTGAACAAGTTGATAAGATGACATTTGTTGAAAGCTATCAAAAACCGATAAAAGATGACATTTTAGCAGGCTATAAACTATTTAAAGTGACAGAAAACAAAGAATTACAAATAGATTGGACAGGTGGACACTATCAACTCCCTCTTGGATACCATTATCCTATATTTGACGATCTGATCATCAAAGCCAGAAAGCTTGGGATCGTTGATGATACACATAACAATACTCCGGGAATGCCAGTAAAACTTCTTGCACGGGAATTGATAAAATGTGCAAATGCCTATGATGACATCGGCATTGACAATATAATAAAAAGCGAAGATCGGCTTAATCGTGTTACAAGTGTTGATACTGGCACTGTCGCTGCAAGCACTGGCATTAAAAGCATTTTATATAGATTTCGCGATCTTTATAAAGATAAAATTCCCGTTTTCATAATGCAAGAAGGCAATTATCACGGAACAGATTTCTTTGAACAACGGCTTAGGGGTATGTGGGAGTGGTTGTTTGCAAATGTCATAATTGAATTTGTTAAACCAAATGACATTGACTCCCTTCTTAGTGCTTTTCTAAAATATGAAAACACGCCAAATGAAAAAGTCTGCACAGTGATGATGGAACCTGTTTTGATGAATAACAGGGCGATATATCTTCAGCCTGATTATGTTCAAAAAGCTAAGGAATTATGCGATCAATATGACGCAGTCCTGTTTCTTGATGAAATACAGACGAGTATGTGGAGTCCAAAAGTCTTTATGTCCAACGAATATGGCGGGGTTGCAGATGTTTTAGCCATAGGTAAAGGGTTGACCGCAGGATATTCTCCACTTGCTTATACTATATGTAAAAGTGAACTTGATAATCAAAGCCAATATAGCTCAATAAGCACAAATGGAAATGCAGATATGGCAGCACTTGCTGGGTTAATAGTGCTTGCAATTGTCAAAGCTAATTCGGAACATATAGAGCAAGTTGGCAATTATTATTTTAGCGAGTTAGAAAATTTTCAGAAGTCTTATCCTGATAAGATTACAGAGATTACAGGGCTTCGCCATCTTGCAGGAATTAACCTTGCAGATGAGTCATTAGCGAGCAAATTCCATCACGCTTGTCTTGAAAATGGTATATTCGTCAGGCTACAGGCATATAAAGAGGGTGCATCAACTATTATAACTAAACCGCCAATAATAGCTAACTTTGAGGATGTAGATTTCGTTATAGATAAATTCAGAAAATCTATTGATAGCATTTAAGACATCTATAACCGAGAAAAAAGTTGAAGCAATCCATAAATAGATAAAGACAAAATGATAGTGCATCTTATCCCACCAGATAGAGGATTGTTTGAGACTTTGAAATATTTCGCAAAAAAACTATCCTCATCCGCAACAGGCGCACCGGGTATCCCTACGATATAAGGCGATAAGAAAAATGTGACAAATAGGGCAAGTGGGACATATAACGGTATAGGACCTATTGACAACATCGGCGGTTCTCCTATACTCCAAACCCACTGCCTACTTATATCGCCTAAAATAAATAACACCAAACTAAACAGAAAAGCAGTTGACCCTGTTATAATAGATGGAAATATAAATCTGCTAAATGTTGAACGCAACCTATGGTAAAGATATATCATTGTAGTTATTAAAAATATCCAAAACAGAACAACACTAATAGGAGTTGATAATAGTTTTATATCTTCTATTCTTAAATAGTTGATATAATTGACTTCCGCAAGTAAGTTATCAAGCACTGTATATATTACTCCTACAATTCCGCCTATAAGCAAACTCCGAGCCAGATATTTTGTAGCATCTTTTAATATGCCCCAATATATTAAACAAGCAATCGCTATTATGTTGCCTAAATAGAAAAGTATTAGCGATTCCAAAGCGGTATTTATTGACATAAAGATTAAATTCAATACTGATACCGCAGAAACAACAACATCAGTGCGGTTAATGTATCTTATATCCATTATGAACTCCATCCTTATTTTCATTTATTGCCAACGATGCCAACCGTTTGGGTTAAAATATATCCTCTTGCCATGACTGATATTGTATAATGCTATTTTAGCGGATTCCCTTATTTTCAGATCATTGTTTTCTGACAATTCTTTATATAAAGCTATTGACTTTTTGAGGAATTCATCGCCTTTATTTTCTTGATAACCTTCGCTTTCGCCGTATTTCAAACACTCGTAAGCTATTATATAGGATTCTGCGATCCTAAGCTTAATCTCATCAGAGGCTTTTGATTCTTTATGCTCAGATAGATAGTTTTCATATAATCCTGCTTGTTCAATAGCGACCTTTGGGCTACCTTCTATCTCATAAGGCTTGTTAGTGAAATAAAAAGCAAGCCAATGAAAAATATCCCTATATTTTCCCTGTGGGTATTTATTGAGGTATATTTCACATATAGCTGATATATATTTATCTTCGCTTTTCTCATCTTTTGCGATCTTTAATTCCTCAGGAGAAGCGATAACTTCCAAAAGGTCAAGTCGCCCATATTTATATCCGCCACGTTCAAGCACTATACTTGCAAAAATTTCTTCATACAACGGGTGTGTTGGAAAAGTGGATAGTATGCTTTTAATAAGGTCTTTCATCTGCATAATCTCAAATATCTCATTTTTAGAGACTAATAGATAAAGCCATGACATAGCAAAGTCTGGATCGCAAGGGATTATACCATAAGAGCCAATACCGCCAAATATCTTGTCCTCAACCTCTATTATATAACCATTTTTTTCTTTGTTTTCGGAATAATTTATGATCTGCCCAGCCTTGCCATAGGTCTTTTCTTGTATTTTAACAGGAAATAATAAAAAAGCTTTTAGATTAGATTTAACATTAGCTTTGTCTTCTGCATTGGCTTTATTTTCTGCATTAGATTTTGTTGATCTTTGGTCTTCGGCAATGGCTTGATCTATATTATTAAGACTACATATCGCCAAAATTAGAAACATAATAATAATGACACATCTTGAATTCATTTTTTAACTCCTACTGATCACCGATCACTGATCATTGATTACTGATCACTGATTATTGCTTCTTTTTGAGATACTCCTCACGTATGATCTCATTTTCTTTTATTATAATAAATTGTTCTGTGACAAACTCCAAGTTTATCCTTTTATCTTGCTTAATCATCTCCATAACTCGCTCACGAAGGGCTTTTTTTTCTGCATCAGACATCATCTTTTTATATGCTTCTATCATTTTCCTCTCTAATTCCTCATTTTCTTGACTTTTGGCTTCTCTTTCTGCCTGTTGTTGACGTTCATAGATATATTTGTCCCTCGCAGAGATAGCTTTATCTATTATATCAGCAATAGATGAGAAATCCTCTATTTGTTCCCTTGCATGTTCAAATCCCCATTCAATCGCAAAATCTATATCATCAATAGAATAGCCTTTTTTTTGTAGATCGTTTATATGCTTTTTCCCAGCTTCTCGCTCAAATATATCCAATTTTCCGTTTCCCATCATAGAATAAAATTTAGTGATGATCTTGTTTGGAGTTACTAATGAAGTTCTAACCCTTTTAACAGGAGCTTGTTTCTGCTCTGCTGGGGACTGGATCAAAATATCTTTAATAAAATCTCGGACAAGTGCTTTATTCTGAAGGTCTGCGTAAAGCGTTCTCGGAATTGGTGGCGGTTGAAGTATATGGCATGTGTTGATTATTCTGCCGTTATGTTCATGTGCTTCAAGCTTTATAAGACCATATTCTTCAAGTTTTTTATTGCATTCATCTAATCTCGCGTTATCAATACCTATAAAATCCATTATTTCATCAGAGTTAAACGATGAGACCCCTTGATCAGCAATTGAAACATAAATTAGATAAAGGCATACTGAATCAGCACCTATATAAGGGGCATAAGCGAGTGGAATAGATTTATCTACAACTAAAACTGGATATTTCCTTTTATCTAAGACAGAATACTCATCCATTGACGTTTCTCCTAATTTTTTCAATTCAATAGTTGCAAAAATTCTTCTACTGTCAAATCTGCTTGTTTTATTATTCTTTTAAGTGTTCCTCTTGGAATATCTTTTGAATGAACAAGAACAGTAACTCTAATATCTGGCTTTATTCTATGAACCAATCTAGCATGACTTCCCGTTTGATGATGTAAATAAAAGCCACCACGAATAAGAGCATCTATGACCTTTTTAGGCTTAATAACTGGGAGGGAGTCCATTATGAAGCTACCTTTACTGCTATTTTCTCGGAGAATATTTCTCTATCAACAGGAATGGTTTCATTTAGTTCTATAGCACTTTCAATATAGCATTTTATAGCATCTTCCACCATTTCTCTTGCTTCTTCAATAGTCTCCCCAAATGTGCAAATCTCCGGAATTGCAGGAACGATTACATCATATCCACCTTCATCAAGCGGTTTAAATATCACAGTATAATTAAAAATTCTCATTTTTTTCTCCCCTTTCAATTATAGATTTATCAAAGGAAAACCGTCAACCTTTAAGTTTTACAAATATAAATGCCACATTGTAATCTGGCTCATCTTTGGATTCTTTGTATGACTCGTTATATCGCTTTGCAAGGTATTCAGCGGATTCTATAATATCTGTAAATTTCTGTGGGTATTTCTCTTGAAATTCACTTGCTACAAGACCCGGCACAGAATAATTATCCAAAATTTCAACTGCGGGCAGATTCTTTTCATGCTTCTTTTCAAGCCACCAATCATATTCTTTCAGTTTATCATCGTCGTTGTGATACATCAATGGCCAGACGAAATATTCCTTAGTTATCAGAAGCCCAAGTCCATCGTCAAAAACATTTATCAGGTCAACATCCTCTATCCAATCTTGCATGGCAAGAATTAGATTCTCTGGTATATCCTGAGGGACAACATGATAATAAAAATCCTCATCTTCCATGACCATTCTGACCTTAACACTTTTCTTATTCTGTGGACGCAACAGTTCTTCTATCTCGTAACCTGTCAGGAAAAGGAACGGGACATTGCCATTTGTGACGTCAATCATAACATCCTCGCCATCAACGTTATATAAAAGTGCCGCATGTTGCCAATATATCATATACTTTTTGCCTAATGTGAAGTCAAATGTTGAAAGCATTCTCCGCAATGGCTCAACAGGGAAAGGTCCTTTTGCACCAGGTCCTGCTAAAAGATATTCTGACTCAAATCCGTAAATATCCGTTATCATTTTCATTGCTGATGACTTTTCTGTGCAAGTTCCGCCTCTGCCAGCAATAATGTTAAGCAATGTCTCTGATGGGTCTTTGAAACGGATTTTTTCGCCGATAAACCTTGAATAAAGCTCAAAGTCCGCTTCCCATATTCTCTTTGCGACAGCATGGAGGAATTTCATCTTCTCGGTTTGTGTATCAAGTCTTATGATCTTCTCTGCTTCTGATCCATATTCTTTTATAACGCATTCTTTGACAAAATTATCAAAGACTTCTTGATTTTTCTTCCACTTTCTAACATTATAACCATAAGTATTGCCCTCTTCTGTGATCATAGTTCGGTCTATGCTAAGGTCAAGTAACATAAATTCGGATTGATCTTCCGTCCGCACAAGCTCAAATCTTGGTTCACTATCAAAATCAACAACATCCCCATATTGTCTTATTATAAGCCCTTCAAAAATGTCTAACAACTCGCCATCATCGTCAATGTTGTATATGCAATCTTGGATAACACTGAGATTTTTTGACGATTTATCGGACATTATATTATTGTCTATTACCTTGACATATTTATCAAATATATCTCTAATTGATGTAAATTCCTTTGGATCGATCTTCATAGCGGAAGATAATCCCGTGGCGGAATCTGTGATCTGCAAGATATATGTCAAATTGCTATTTTTAATCTCGTTCATAATTATCGTTTCCTTTTCCGCTTTGTTTTTTTCCTGATCAATCTTTTGTGCTAAAAATTTGTAACCTATAACTTTATATAATAACTTAGCTGAGAGAAAATCTGGTGCATAGTTGCCTGTCTGTGGACTGAGTTCTACTATATCACAGCCGATGATTTTTCGTTTTTCAGATAGTTTTTTAATAAAATTCATCAATTCAGCCCAGAGCATGCCATCAGGTTCAGGCGTTCCAACAGAGGGCATTATTGACGGGTCTAGGACATCTAAATCAATAGTTAGATATACATTTTCGGTTAATTTATCAATCGCAGAGTCAATCCAGTCATCAGTTTTGTGAATGTCTTTCATAAAGAAAACAGTTAATCCTGATCTCTCAATAAAACGTTTTTCTGCCATAGATAGACTTCTTATACCAACTTGGACAATTGGGCAATAATCCAAAATTCTACGCATAACGCAAGCATGATTGTATAAAGAGCCATTATAGGAGTTTCTCAAATCAGCGTGAGCGTCAAGCTGAAGGACAGATATATTATCATAGACCTTAGCGAAAGCAGATACCATGCCTGATGTTATAGAGTGTTCTCCACCAAGCATTATTATAAACTTTCCGCTTTCTGCAAGTTCAATTCCTTTCTCTTGGACAGCCCGAAACATAGTATCTGGACGGGAAAATCCTTTACGTAATTCAGGCAAGGTATGTATGCCAAATAGATAAGGTTCATAATCTAATTCATCGTCGTATAATTCCACATGAAAAGATGCTTCTATTATAGCTTTTGGACCGTTTCCTGTCCCAGAGCCATAAGTTACTGTTCCTTCATAAGGCACGGGAAATATTATAATATTTGCAGAGTTAAACTCTGATGGCTTTACCCCTAAAAAATTGCCAAGATATATTGATTCTTCTTCATTCATCTTTTGCCCTTTTAAGCATTATTGGAACACAAATATAAAAAAGTCAAATAGAAATTCCCCAACATATACTCTAATAGGATTATATTTTATCTAAAGTTATTTAGTCAAAAAAATAAAGGGAAAAAGGCAAACTC
>DTPJ01000875.1 GCA_011334435.1 Candidatus Poribacteria bacterium
CGGGCAGAAAGTATGAAAATAACCCCTTATGGCATGTTATCAAGGGCAGTTGCAGGCGTAAGAGGAAAAACATTGATTATCAATCTACCGGGTAGCCCAAAAGCGGTAAAAGAAACTCTTTCAGTAGTTTTGCCTGCCCTGCCACATGCAATTGAAATAATAAAGGGTAGAATTTGATTTTCCAGACAACACTTTCTGATTACTGAGAATTATCTATGAAAAAGTTTATATTGTCAATAACGTTTCTCACAAGATTGCCGATTCCGACGCCAAAAATTGTTACACCTCAGGATATCGCAGGTTCTACGCCATTTTTCCCAATAGTCGGTCTAATTCTTGGCGTGATATTAGTAGGGATAGATTATTTCTGCTCTCACTTTTGGAATCAGCTTGTCTCTAATACAGCTGTTGTTATCGGTCTGATCGCTTTAACTGGTGGACTTCATATTGACGGACTGATGGACACTTGCGATGGTATTTTTAGCAACAAAGATCGGGATCGGACACTTGAAATTATGCGAGATAGCCGATTAGGGGCAATGGGTGTGCTTGGCGGAATTTGCGTTATACTGATGAAAATCGCATTTTTATATGGAATTAAGGGCGAAGTGCGAATTCCTACGTTGCTAATTTTCCCAACGATCGGTCGTTGGACTATGGTCTATGCGATCTCCTTTTTTCCTTATGCTCGCACAACATCAGGGCTTGGCAAACCTTACGTCCAGCATTCAAAACGTTATCATTTCCTCATTGCATCAATTTTAGGTCTGATCGTTACAATACCTCTACTATTATGGAAAACAATTCCGATTTATATAGTGATCGGATTTTCAACATGGTTTATGACTTACCGTCTTTCAAAAAGACTTGGCGGGCTTACTGGCGATACTTATGGTGCGATCTGTGAGACAATGGAAACGTTGACGCTTGCGGTAATATCAAACATAACCTTGACATAATACTTGCATTATAAGATTAAATATGATAACCTTTTGATAGTGTAAATATGGAATAAATGAACAGTGTAAAAAAAGCGTTATTTTGGGCAATTGAGTCTCTAAAAAATGGCGGAATTGAAAATCCACAACTTGACGCCGAAGTGCTTTTGGCTCATGTATTAAACGTAGATCGCACCTTGCTTTATTTAGATCAAGACGCTGTTTTAGATATAGAAAAAAGCGGTTATTTCAAATCGTTAATAGAGAAAAGGCTTTTACATATCCCGATCAGTTATTTAACAGGTCATAAAGAGTTTATGTCACTTGATTTTAAGGTGAATGAAAACGTCCTGATCCCAAGACCCGAAACAGAGCTTCTCGTTGAATATGTGATAAAATCAAGCATAACGTATAGCAAAATATTAGAAATAGGGACTGGAAGCGGTGCAATAGCTGTTAGCATTGCGAAATATAGACAAAACTGTTTTATACTGGCAACGGACTTATCAATGAAGGCTCTAATAGTTGCCCGCGAAAATGCAGTCATTCATAATGTAGATAAACAAATCTTTTTTGTGCAATCTGATCTCTTTAATGCTATTTCTGCAAATCATAAGTTCAATTGGATAGTCTCAAACCCGCCATACATACCGACTGACGACATAAAAAAGCTGTCAAACGAAGTCAAATATGAGCCGATAATGGCACTTGATGGTGGAAATGATGGACTTGACATTATCAAAAAGATCATCGGCAACGCTTATAATTTCTTAGAGCCGAATGGGAAATTGGCTATTGAGATCGGATATGGACAAAGCGAAAGCGTATTAAAGATCGCAGACGAGATCGGCAAGTATGCTGATTATTATTTTGTAGATGACTACGCGGGAATACCCCGTGTATTCTGTTGTTCAAATAAAGATAAAGAGGGTTATAATGGATAAATTTGTCATAAATGGCGGAAAGCCACTTGAAGGCGAGATTGAAATTAGCGGAGCAAAAAACGAGGCATTGCCCTTGACCGTTGCTTCTATATTAACCGATGATGTTAGTATAATTAGCAATATATCAGACCTTGCAGATTTGCGTTCTATGATCTCACTTCTTGAGGTTTTAGGTGTTAAATCGGAGATTAAAGGGAATGTTCTACGGATTGATCCGTCAGGTTGTGATGGCTACGAGGCGCCTTATGATCTGGTAAGGAAGATGCGAGCTTCCGTATATGTCTTAGGGGCATTGCTTGGAAGGCTTGGCAGGGCGAAGGTATCTTTTCCCGGTGGATGCGTCATAGGCACAAGACCAATTGATCTGCACTTAATGGGACTTGAAAAATTAGGTGCAAGAATAAAGATAGAACACGGATATATAATAGCAGACGCAGATAAACTCGTCGGAACTGAGATATTTCTTAGCGGTATTCACGGTCCTAGCGTAGGGGCAACCGTAAATGTGATGTTAGCAGCGGTTAAGGCAGAAGGCGTAACAGTGATAAAAGAGGCTTCCTGCGAACCACAGATAACTGAGTTAGCGGATTTTCTCAATTCAATGGGGGCAAAGATTGAGGGTGCAGGAACACCTGTCCTAATAATACATGGCGTTAAGGAATTACACGGGGCAAAGCATGAAGTCATACCAGACCGCATAGAAGCGGCAACATATATGATCGCAGGAGTTATCACCAGAGGGAATCTGTTAATAAAAAATTGTATAGTTAAGCATCTTGAAGCTGTTATAGAGAAATTAAGGGAAATTGGGGCAGAGATCACTTATGAAGATGATGGCGTCAGAGTTAAAGCTAAAGACCCGTTAAAGCCAGTCAATATAAGGACAGCACCGTTTCCGGGCTTTCCAACTGATGTCCAGCCTCAAATAATGTCTCTGTTGGCAACTGTCCCGGGGATCAGTGTCATAACGGAAGGTGTCTATCCCGATCGGTTTATCCATGTAAGCGAATTAAACAGAATGGGAGCAGATATTAAGGTTGATAATGCGGTTGCAGTTGTCAAAGGCGTTGAAAAACTTAGTGGAGCGCCTGTTATGGCTTCGGAACTACGCGGAGGTGCAGGATTAGTCCTCGCTGGTTTGTCCGCAATCAATCAAACAGTTGTATCAAGGGTCTATCATATTGATAGAGGTTACGAAAGTATGGAGAAAAAACTTGCCAATGTTGGCGCAGATATTAAAAGGGTGTCGGAATGAAAATTGAACAACTTATCAGACCAGAATTAACTAATTTAAAGCCTTATAAGGTTTATGATTTTCCGCATAAAATAAAAATGGACGCAAATGAAAATCCTTATGAAATGCCTCAGAATATCAGAGAAGCCATCGCTGATGAAATTTTTAGGCATAGTTTTAACCGATACCCCGATCCAATAGCTACTGATCTGCGAAAAGCTCTTGCAAGCGAATTTGATGTTGATCCTGATTTAATAGTAATTGGCAACGGATCAGATGAGTTGATAAACTATCTAATATCAGCCTTCGCAGGTATAGACGCAAAGGTAATATTTCCCATTCCGACTTTCTCCATATATGGAATCTGCTCAGAACTATGGGGAACGAATATTTCAGCTATCCCTTTATCAGAAAACTTTGATATTCAAACAGAAAAGATAATATCTGAGATGAAATCTGCCAAAAAGAGCATAGTCTTCATCGGATATCCAAATAATCCGACGGGTAATTGCTTTTCATATCAGTCAATAATGGATATTATCAACTGCAATGCAAATTCAATAATAGTTATTGACGAAGCCTACGCAGAATTTTCAGGAAAAAGTTTCTTGCCATTACTAAACGAACATGAAAATCTTGTAATATTCCGTACATTCTCAAAAGCTTATGGATTAGCAGGATTACGTGTTGGCTATATGATTGCAGGTAAAGAGATAATCAATCAGATATTGAAGGTTAAGATGGTGTTTAATATCAATAGCCTTTCACAGAAGATCGCATTGATATTGTTAAGATATAAAAATCAGATGTCTGACCTGATCCAAAGGATCATAAAAGAGCGAGAGAGATTATCAAACATGCTTGATAATATTAGCTGGATAAAACGTTATCATTCTGATGCAAACTTTATACTCTTTCGCACTGAATACGATTCTGAAAATGTGTTTGATAAACTATTATCCAAAGGGATATTAGTTCGTGCCTTCAATGAAAAAGGATTATTGAAAAATTGCCTCAGAGTGACAGTCGGCAAGCCAGAGGAAAATGATCTTTTCATTTCAGCGTTAGAAAGTTAAAAGATATTGAGCGATTTAGAACCAGAAAAAACCAAAATTCCCAAACGAATGCTTCCGATCTTGATGAAGCCCTATGTGCTTATCATACTTATCGTGATCAGTGTCTTTGGGGAAGTGTTATGGATGTATAGGGCTATCCAAGATGGAAATCAGTTAGAGTCGTTTGGATTATTTTTGGTAGGCATGCTGTTAGGCGGAATAAATGGGGTATGGACTTATCGGGTGTTTGATAAGTATTATATTCAATCACTTCTCAATAAAGTTAATGTTATCAGACAGCCGATGAGTATAAAAAACAATGTGTTTACTTTTTTAGCACTTGGTGTGCCTATGGCTGTTAGTTTTTTGCGTGATGATATAGACCCTTTTCTTCCAATAATGCAGTCCTATATTTTCGGGTTTATCTGTGGAATGAATGTAATGCTCTATCTTTGGGCAAGAAAATTGCCTGATTGAAAATGTGAGATTTCTCTATAATTATAAAGATTTAGCGGAAACCATCATCGCTCGCATATTTTCTTCGGGAGTATCACGAGGAACCATCTCACCAGTATTGAACATGTATCCCCCATTTTGCCTGCCAATGCTCATAATTCGCTTGGCTTCCTCTGCGACCTTTTGTGGAGTTGCTCGTTGAAGGACATTCAATGGATCAAGATTCCCAATTAAAGCAATCTTTCCTTCTGTCAAACGTTTTGCTATCCCAATGTCAATTCCGGGACCGACGCTTAAAGCAGATGCACCAATTGTTGCCTGTTTTTCTATATATTCTGGCTTTTCCTCGCTTGCATGCAAAAACGTTAAAACGCCTAAATCTTTGTATCTCTCAAGCAATTGCTTGCATGGTTCATAGGCAAACTCGCTATATTGTTTAAGGCTTATCAGATTACTCATAGCGTTACAATCACCGACCCATAAAGCATGAGCGCCAGCGTCAAACTGTGCTTTTCCCCACATAAATTGTAATTCAATAAAGAAATCACAGGTCTTTTTAAGCAGATCGGGATCGGAAAACATCAATAACAGAGATTCCTCTATACCATAAAGCAAGGACGCAGACGAAAACGGAGCTGCTGTTCTCCCACAGACGCAAATATTATCGCCAAACTCTTTGCGGACTTTGCTTATCGCATCTAATAAGATCGGCATCCTACCGTCCTTTTTTGGATTTGGCATTTTAAGCGATTTTAGCGTTCCTTCATCCGCAGGGAGATAATCGCAGGTCGCCCTTAATATATTGCCATTACCTTTTGAGCCAACACCTAACGGTTCAAACTCTATGCAGTCATCAACTTGAAGCCATACCCAATCATAATCAAATTCATAGGCAGATGCGATAGAACATTCAGCTAACTTGTCTGCGGAGGAGATGATCTCCTCATAAGTCCCTTGATTAAACCATTTGACGTCAAACTCTTCACTTAAAGCGAATACTGGAACTCTCTTAGGTATGCCTAAATTTACAATTGTTTTAATATCATCAATCAAACCGCTATAAGCCATTTATAAGTCCTCCGAATCATCATATTGAGTAAAGACTGTCCAAGTATTTTTCTCTTTGTCATATCTGCTTAATCCCCGTTGTGTTCCGATCCATAATTGATCTCCATCAACAGCTATTGAGATAACACAGTTATGAGATAGCCCATCTTTTTTTGAGAATGATTGCCAGATTTTTTTCTCTTTATCATATCTTATAATGCCAGCATCAAAAGTCCCAAACCAGACGTATTTGTTATCTTTTGCGATGCAAGTTATTCTGTTACTTGGTAAGCCCTCATCGGTAGTAAATGTCATCCAATCTTGAGTCTTTTTATTATATGCGATTACACCTTCACCACTGCCGAACCAGACTATATCGCCGTCAACTTTAATACTTCCTATCTCGTTAGTCGGTAGACCTTCTGATGTTGTAAATGTAGTCCATAAGTCCTTTTTCTTATCATATCTGCTAACGCCTCTCATAGTGCCAACCCATATATAATCAGAATCAGCATCAATACACCAAACTTCGTTAGAGACCAATGTTGTAGCGTATTCTTTTGTTGTGGCGGTTTGCCTGATCTCTATACCAGAAGTGAAACTCACCCATGCGTTAAGATTGTCAGACATACTTGGAAACTTGCATAATCCAGCATTAGTTCCCATCCACACATCATAACCATCTACAATTATAGAGCTAATATCTAATCCGGGCAGACCATTTTCCTTTTCAAACTGGTCCCATCTGTCGGTTACCTTATCATATCTATTAGCTCCCATTCTGGTTCCAACCCATAGGTATCTATTGTCAACTGCTAATGATGTGATAGCGTCGTCAATAAGTCTATTACGTCGTTGTTCTCTTATCCTTGCCCAATCATCACTTGTGGCGTTTCTACTATCAAAAATTAGCGTTTCCTCGGTATGCCTATAATTTTTCCATGTTCCTTGATTTTTATCATATCTGGATAATCCATATTGAGTTCCACACCAGACATATCTATCATCAACCGCAACTGCTGTTACTTTGTCACTTGATAATGTGTTTTTCCTAGTAAAGTTAGTCCATGTTTCTGTTATTTTGTCATATCTGCTCAATCCCTTTCTTGTCCCAACCCAGACATAACGATCGTCAACTTTTAGCCCATAATCATTTACATCATTATCAAGGATGCCTACTGAATAATCAAAGGTTGTCCATGTTCCAGATGCTAAATGAAATCTTTTTAGCCAACTTCCGTCAGTTCCTACCCAGAGATAGTCTCCGTCTTCCGCTATATCTTCAACACCACTTCCCCAATCTTCGTCATGCGAACCGCTTGGTCTTATAGTGCTCCATTCATCCATCTTTTTATCGTAAGCAGTTACTGCTTGAATTCCGTAGCTGTAAAGTATCCATACATACCTTTCAGTAGCGTTTATTTTTTCTATTGCCCGCCCGACAAGGACGTCGTTTTCTGAGTATTTTTGCCATGTATTTTTGACTTTATTATAACGAGTGATCGCACCGCCCCAGCCTGTTCTATGTCCAAACCATATTTCATCACCGTCAACAGTTATGATACTGACGAAATTCTGAGCTAACCCATCTTCTTTTGTATAAGTTGTCTGTTCGCCATCAATGGATATTTTTCTAACACCAGAAGAGCCAAGCCCTACCCATGCTGTACCACCATCAACAGCTAATGCCTCAATACTCTCTTTGGGATAAAGCAGGTTAGTAATAGGGACAGTTTTCCAGATTTTCGTTTTTTTGTCAAATTGATTCA
>DTPJ01000071.1 GCA_011334435.1 Candidatus Poribacteria bacterium
CTGTGCCGCTATACTCGGCGGGCTTGGAAACGGACTTGGCGCAGTTGTCGGCGGATTGATAGTTGGCGTCGTAGAAAATTTGGCTATCGGATTTGCTCCGTCTGGTTATTCAGGATATAAAGACGGAATAGCATTTATTATATTGTTAATCATTCTCTTTGTTAAACCTGATGGTATCTTCGGGACTAAAAAAAGAGGCGTATAAAATTACAAGACTATTATTTAAGCGTATGAACATAAAAAACTTCATTTTTTCAATTCCACAAAATAACAGGTTTACTAAACAGATACCAATGTTTATTTTGATCCTTTTTCTTGTTATTTTTCCAATTGCGATGTCTGGCAACAAATATCGTCTTGGGGTGATGACGACAGTAGGTATCAACGCTCTCATTGTAATCGGTCTTAATCTGTTGATGGGCTATGCTGGTCAAGTGTCTTTGGGACACGCGGGATTTTTCGGTATAGGGGCTTATTGCTCAGGTCTGTTAAATGTCAATCTCGGTATGTCTCCATGGATCTCTACTGTCATAGCAATTATTTTTACTGCAATTATCGCTTATATTATCGGCGTTCCAACTTTGAAACTGAAAGGTCATTATTTAGCGATGGCTACGTTAGGATTTGGCGAGATAGTGTATGTCGTCCTCAGTAAATTAGATTGGCTTACCAAAGATACGTCTGGATTATTAGGAATTTATCCTTTTTCACTTGGATTTATTGATCTTGACAGTAACTTTGCTTTGGGACAATACATTTTCGTTTGGATAATAGTATTAGCTATAATAATTTTATCATTGAATATCACAAAATCAAGGGTGGGTAGAGCTTTTCGGGCGATACATGGTAGTGAGATAGCTGCAAGTGCTATGGGAGTAAATATAGCGAAATACAAAGTCCAAGTTTTTGTTTTAAGTGCGATATACGCCGCATTAGCTGGGTCTTTATATGCACATTTCCATGGATTTATCGGTTATCCGACTTTTCATCTTGGGACATCTATTACACTTGTTACAATGGTAATTGTAGGCGGTTCAGGAAGTTTATGGGGGGCTATATTAGGAACTATATTACTTACTTGGCTTCCCGAATGGCTAAGCGTAATAAAAAAGTATGACATCGTTATCTATGGTCTATTGCTTATGTTGGTTATGATATTTATGCCTGATGGTCTTGTCGGAAGGCTATCGGCACTTATATCTCACATTAAAGTTAAACTTTCCATTCCATCAAACGATTGATAATCAGCTATATCATTTATAATCAACTATACCGAAAGGAAAACATCTTGGCAGACCCGATTTTGGAAGTCAGAAATTTAAGAAAAGAATTTGGGGGATTAGTTGCTGTAAATGACGTATCATTCCAAGTTGAACCCGGACAGATCAGGGCAATTATAGGACCTAATGGTGCTGGAAAAACGACTCTTTATAACCTTATAAGTAAATTCCTTGTCCCAACATCAGGGGAAATAATATATAAACAAAAACGGATTGATACACTGCCTCCTTATAAAATAGCTAATTTAGGTATCAGCCGAACATTTCAAAATCTTCAGGTTATGAATAACATGACAGTTCTTGAAAATGTCATGATCGGATACCATAGCAAATTGAAACACGGATTATTATCATCTGCTTTTCGTTTAGGTCGTTTTAAAAGAGAGGAAAAAGAGACCATTCAAGTTGCGAAGGAAAAACTCTCATTTGTTGGATTAGAAGCAAAGGCTAATAGGCTTGCTTCTGATCTATCGTTTGGAGAACAAAGATTAGTTGAATTTGCCCGTGCATTAGCATCTGATCCACAATTATTATTGTTAGATGAACCTGCTTCTGGGCTTAATACACGGGAGATAGAGAGGGTAACTGATCTTATAAATAAGATACGAGAACAGGGCGTTACAATAATGCTAATTGAGCATGATATGCAACTCGTTATGAGTATATCTGATATTGTCACCGTTTTAAATTATGGTCAAAAAATAGCGGAAGGCACGCCAAAAGAAGTGCAAAATAACCCTGATGTCATAACCGCATATCTTGGCGAGGAAGATAAGCAAAATGCTTAGAGTGCAAAGTTTAAGCTCATATTATGGAAATATACAAGCCCTCAAAGGTATATCCATACACGTCGGATACGGTGAGATCGTTACATTATTAGGCGCCAATGGTGCTGGAAAGACTACGCTTTTAAATAGCATTTGCGGATTAATAACCTCTCGTAAAGGTAATATTTTTTTCAAAGATCAGGATATAATTAATCTATCAGCGGAGAAAATAGTCCGTCTTGGTATCTCCCAAGTGTCTGAGGGAAGACAATTGTTCGGCGAATTATCCGTCCTTGACAATCTCATGCTTGGATCATATCTGCATAGACGAAATGGCAAAAAACAGATGCAGAAAAAGTTAGAAAATGTATTTAACATATTTCCTATACTTAAGGAAAGACAAAAACAACCAGCTGGGACTCTCAGCGGTGGAGAACAGCAAATGCTTGCAATCGGAAGGGCATTAATGGCTGAGCCAGAGCTTCTACTGCTTGATGAGCCATCAATGGGTTTAGCCCCTAAGATCGTCAATGAGATATTTGAGATCATAAAACGACTGCGTGATGAGCAAGGCACAACTATATTACTTGTTGAACAGAATGTCAGAGTAGCCCTGAAAATTGCAGATAGAGGATATGTCCTAGAAACTGGAAGGGCAGTGCTTGAAGGGACTACGGAAGAACTACTTGAAAATAAAGAGGTAAAGCGAGCATATCTTGGAAAGGGTTATAAAGAAATTTGGGAATAAAGAAATCAAATAAAGGGTGAGAAACTATGTCAACCAAACTTGAAAAATACGAGACAATGGATAGAGAAGAAATAAGACAAATACAGCTTGAACGGTTACAGGTCACAGTCAATCGCGCATATAGAAATGTAGCTTTCTATCGCAATCTTATGGATAAACATGGGATCGTCCCCGAAGATATAACTTCTCTTGACGACCTTTCAAGAATACCGTTCACTACCAGAGAAGACCTTTTGAAAAATCAACCTTATGGTATGTTTGCCATTCCATTAAGAGAAGTTGTAAGGCTTCATTCATCGTCAGGGACAACACGAGAACCCATAGTCGTAGGTTATAGCAGAAATGATATTGAACATTGGACAGAATTAATGACTCGTGTCCTATATACTGCTGGCGTAGATAGAGATGATATTGTCCAAATAGCTTTTGACTACGGGCTTTTTACGGGCGCACTTGGTTTCCATTATGGGGCAGAACGTATAGGGGCAACAGTTATCCCTTGTTCAAGACTAAACGCAAATAAACAGATCGTCGTTATGCGAAATTATAGAAGCACTGTCCTTGTCTGCACGCCGACTTTTGCCTTACATATAGCTAATGTCTTGAAAAATGAGGGGATAAGTCCCGCGGAATTATCCTTGAAGATCGGTTTATTTGGCTCAGAACCTTGGTCAGAGGTTATCAGAAAGGAAATAGAAGAGGGCTTACATATCAACGCCCTTGATAACTATGGGTTAAGCGAGATAATGGGTCCGGGCGTATCTGTGGAATGCTACGAAAAGAACGGTTTACATATTTTTGAAGACCATTTTATCCCCGAAGTTATAGACCCTAAAACAGGCGAATCTTTGCCTGATGGCGAAAAAGGGGAACTTGTCTTAACGACGATAACAAAAGAGGCATTCCCAATGATAAGATATAGGACAGGCGATTATACAAGCCTTGATCACTCCACCTGTCCTTGTGGGAGGACTCTTGTCAGGATGTCAAGGGTATCTGAAAGAACCGATGATATGATAGTCGTTCAAGGAATAAACGTCTATCCTTCTCAGATAGAGCAAATACTGACAGAAATTGAAGGTGCAGAGCCTCATTACCGCCTTCGCGTTGATAGAAACGGGGCATTAGATGAGTTAGAAGTATGGGTTGAGGTTTCCAGCCATATCTTCTTTGATGAGGTAAAAAAGATGAGTGCAATAGAAGAGCAGATACAGAAAAGAATAGAAGAGACTTTTGGTCTGTCAATAAAAGTGCGACTTGTTGAACCAGGGTCTATAAAGAAATGGAAAGAGAATTCTGTTTGATAAAGGGGGTTACAAGTTTGAAAAGGACGATTTTAATCTTAACAACGATATTCATACTATTATTTAATTATATGGTCTTCGCAGTAGAAGAAAAGCCTTATGGAATAAGTATTGATCAAGCATCTTTAGACATTCTTACGTTAGCAAATAAACGCCTTAACGATCTCAAAAGAACATCAGGGTTTAACCAGGTCTTAACTATAAAAGCTAAGATCATATCTGCTGATGTGGTAAATCCAAATTATATCCCGAGCGATATAGCGTCAAGTCTGCCAAATGTGATGTTTGATGCCCGCATAGATATTGTAAAGGGTGATCCTAACTTAACACGTATAAACTTTATCACTAATTATGGGGATATGTATTTGGTAGCTGATGATGTCAATACAACAGCAGTTATCCCTGATCAAAAAGTTTATACAAAGGATGTTTTCCCAAATATACTGCCAATGAACTTAATTCTGCCAGATGATAACTCTGGTCTATTCACTATGATTAATATTTTTGGCGGTATCCCATTTGGATCATATTTCATCGGAGCGCCAATTGGCAAGGGTTCAGATATAAATTTTGTAGAAAAAATTGAGCCAGAAGACCTCAGAGCGATTGTGACATATCGGGGTATAGATAATACTGCTGGAGGTTTAGCACATGTCATAACTATTCGTTCCGCCTTATATATGCAATATATAAAGGTTTGGATACTTCAAGATACACTTGACATATACCAAATTTCCGTTGAAGACGAAAGAGGGACGGAAGTTTTCATTCTGTTTACCGAAATGGATATGACAATGCCATCACCTCTTTGCAGTTTTTATCTTGATACAACGGGTATGACTTACGTCTTGCCAAATGAATTGATAGCAAGGTTTATGCTAAAAATATTGAATTCACCGACTATTGATTCGCCTATGGTAGCGGATTTCTTTTTATCACACGATCCAGTGGCACGAACAGGAACCGTCATTGTCAGTAGTGACGGCATAGATTTGCAAGATAAGGAAGATAAACTTCTATGTGAAATTCAATATCGTAGCCCAAGCGGGGATTGGACACCGCTAAAAACTGAATATGCAGGAGTTGCACCAGTTGGGCGTTGGAATGCAGAACTTACTATTCCCGAAAATGCTGAACTTGGAAAATACAGTTTCAGGGTTAGATTTATTGATACGTCAAAGAATATAAGCAAATGGTCTGAATATATAGACATAATGACTGTTACGCCAGCACCTCCTCGCATTGTGAAAACCGTTCCTACTTATAGCGATACTGATGTCCTAGTTACCACTAAAATAAGAATAACATTTAGCAAACCTATGAATAAGAAATCCACAGAATCCGCTTTCTCTATGATCTCAGGCACAGGCAAGATCATCAAAGGAACTTTTGAATGGGACGGCAACACGATGATTTTCACTCCTAACGTTGACTTAGAATATAATACACGTCATCTCGTCAGATTAGCAGGAACTGCAATGGATACAGAAAATATCGGGTTTGACGGAAACTATGATGCAAGGTCTGATGGTCTATATTATGATGACTATGTTTGGGTTTTTATGACAGCAAAGACTTCTCCAATGTTGGCTTTTGCTCCCGTTATTAAATCTGTTTATAAAGGCGACATATTTGATATAAAAGTGACGATAAAAAATGTGTCTGCTTTATATAAATTCAGTTTCAAAGTGACGTTTGATCCATCTCAATTAGAAGTTGTTGGGATTAAGAAAGAGTCATTCATGTCTTGGAAGCCGACAATTACATCATCCAAAGGTGCAGACCTCTGGAAAAACTCCGAAATTGATAATTTATCAGGATTTGTCCCCTTTGCCTGTGATGGCACAAGGAATAAGGGCGTTAGTGGATCGGGATATTTGGCGACAGTATCTTTCAAATGCAAAAGCACTGGAAAAATAACCGCAAAATTCAGTAATATCTCAATGTTTGATTGGAACGGGAACACTATACCACTGACTATACGAGAAGCGGAAATCAATGCTATTGATTATAATCCCGCGGATACGAATCGTGATGGTGTGGTTGATATTCTTGACCTCGTTGACAGCACAAAATCTGCACCTTTTGCGGGAAAATTTGAACTTGGTCAAAATTATCCAAATCCTTTTAATCCTGAGACATGGATACCTTATCAGCTTGAACGTCCTGCGAACGTAGTAATAAAAATTCATAATGCCAATGGTGAATTAATAAGACTTTTAGATGTTGGATATAAACAAGCAGGTATTTATAAGGATAGAGAAAATTCTGTCTATTGGGATGGCAGAGATGAAAACGGTCAAAAAGTCAGCAGTGGCGTTTATTTTTACACTATCCAAGCAGATAATTTTACTGCAACAAAAAAGATGTTAGTAACCAAATAGCGTTATTATTTATAATCCTTATCTGACCAGAGAAATTGGGATACGATAAAGGATACCAAGGCAACAACTGATCCTCCATAAAATATAACATCGTATCTGTCAAGAACATTCCATATTAATCCACCGACGAGAGGGACAATTACCGCTGCTATATGATTCATTGTCACTCCCATAGATAGAGCAGGTCTGACATCTTCTGGCAGTGCGATCTTGTTAAGATAGGTAGTCTGTGCGACGACAAACATATACAGAAAACTGTCCATACAATAGAGGACATACAACATATTGATATTTTTGACTAAGGCATATCCAATAAAAACTAAAATCAAAGAGGCATTAGATATTGATAAAGATGGTCTTTCTCCTATTCTATCAACAAGGCGACCGATAATTGGAGCGAATATTAATGTTATTGTGCCGTTTATGATCATAAGTGTGGCTATTCTATTTACTGGCGTTCCAAAAACTTTGACTAAAACGTAAATCGCAAACGTGATAAATATCTGCTTACGACAACCTTCTAGGAACGTAAGTGCATAATAGAACCTATACTTCTTTTTCATTGTCAATCTTGGCATTTTTATGCTTGGATCAGTTTTTCGTGATACGAAGAAAACTAATACTCCACTTATAGCAATTGCAATTCCAGCAGTGAGAAACATCGGTCTGAGAACCTCACTGGATTTTCCAATAAGTGCGACTAACCCCATACCAAGCAAAGCAGAGATTCCTCTGATCCTCGTCACTTGACCAAGCCTTTTTGCCTTGCCTTCTTCTTTGGTCAGACTGAGAACCATCGCAGGTTGTAATGGAGACCAACAATGAAAACCGATGCTCCAAAATACAGCCCAAAATATGACTGCATTGACAGTATGTATCTGTGAGAAAGCCCCTATACCGATGGACATCACTATTAAAACTATTCCACC
>DTPJ01000397.1 GCA_011334435.1 Candidatus Poribacteria bacterium
AAGCGAAGTTGATGTGCCTATCGTTGCTGTTGATACAAAATCCCAAGCAGGATATGGCGATATAGTTTTCACCGTAAGCGGTGGCGATGCGTCTGTTGTCTCTGAGATAGAGCCAATGCCTGTTGATGTGGCAATCGTTGGGATCGTTCATTCCTTATCGTTCAATGAAAAATCAAAGGGTTAGATGAATGTATTTAGCAAAGGTTATCGGAAATATGGTAGCTGTCATTAAGCATAAGGCTTATGACAACAAGAAATTGCTTATAGTGCAGAAGTTAGACCTTAACTCTAATCCAGTTGGTCCTGCTGTTATGGCAATAGACTATGTCGGTGCAGGTGAAGGTGATATTGTTTTAGTGGCTAGGACGCCGGGATTGGCTCAAGAGGTCTTTCAGATTGAAAATGCCCCTATATGCGAGCTTATAATCGCCGTCGTTGAAAATATAAGTATAGATAAAGCTGTATTGGAAAAACTTGCTTTATAACAATATGCCATGTTTACCAAAGATCAAATCAAAAATCAATATTTTGTGGGAGATTGTAAGGACATCCTCTTAAACATAGAAGATGATACCTTTGATCTAATTATAACATCTCCACCGTATGCTGACCAAAGACGGAATACTTATGGCGGGATACATCCAGATAAGTATGTTGAATGGTTTTTGCCAAGATCAGAGCAATTTCTCAGAGTGCTAAAAAAGACTGGAACATTTATTCTAAATATAAAGGAAAAAGCATTTAACGGAGAAAGACATACTTATGTTATAGACTTGATAAAAGCCCTTAAAGATCAAGGCTGGATTTGGACAGAGGAATTTATATGGCACAAAAAAAACACATATCCGGGAAAATGGCCTAATAGATTCAGAGACGCATGGGAAAGGTGCATTCAATTCAATAAGCAAAAAAAGTTCAACATGTATCAAGAGGCTGTAATGATCCCTATTGGAGATTGGGCTAAGGAACGGTTGTCCAGATTGAGTGAAAAAGATAAGATTAGGGATATATCCGCGGTAGGAAGCGGCTTTGGTAAAAATGTTTCTAATTGGCTTAAACGAAATATGGTTTACCCGACTAATGTTCTGTATCTTGCGACAGAATGTGGAAATAAAAATCATAGTGCAGTTTTTCCTGTTACCTTGCCGACATGGTTTATTAAACTCTTTACATTAGAGGGGGATTTTGTCCTTGACCCCTTTGCAGGATCAGGCACAACTGCTTTAGCCTGTAAACAATTAAACAGAAATTATGTGATGATAGATATATTAGAAGAATATAAAATAATGGCTGAAGAACGACTTGCTAAGGCAGTTCAACTAGAATTGAATGTAATTGGTCAAAAAAAGGTAAAATCTAATGAAAACAATTGATATAAGCGAGGTTTATCAATTTATTCAAAACCATATAGATGATTTTCATAATAGCAAACTTAATAGCTTGAATAATACAAGCCTAAAAGAGTTGCTTAAAAAAAGAATCCTTATCTTTTTCGGGTCAAAAATATACTGACTGCTGAGGAATTAGTTAAATCCCTGTTAGATGCTAAAATGTCATCATCAGAAGAGGAGTTATTTGGTGCTTTTTTAGAAAATTTAGCCATATTTATAGCACAAAAAACGCTTAATGCTGCTAAATCGTCTTCACATGGAATAGATTTTGAATACAACGTGGGAAAAACCCGTTACTTGGTGACTTTGAAATCAGGTTTAAACTGGGGCAATAGTAGTCAATGGAAGGCTTTAGAATCAGATTTCAAAATTGCAATGACAGTTTTACGTCAATCACTACACATTAGAAATATTAATTGCGTATTAGGGATTTGCTATGGAAAATCAAAAACTACTATTAAAAGAGGGATTATAATGCAAGTTTGTGGGCAAAACTTTTGGTATATGATAACAGGCAATGAAAACTTTTATAAGGATATAATTCAGCCGTTGGGTTATAAAGCCAAAGAAAGTAATGAATCATTTAATGAAAAGAAGAGTGAAATTGTTAATAGACTTACTGGAAACTTTATAAATGATTTTTGCGATCAAAATGGCAAAATCTTGTGGGAAAAAATAGTGGAGTTTAATTCTGGAAATATAACCGATAGTGATAAAAAACTGTTTTTGTGATAAATATTCAACAAATATTATGAGGAGAACGCCATGAAAAATAATAATTACAGACATATGATGGTTGATTATTTTGTTGATATTGTGAGGGATATTTCGGAATTTCGCGATGATAATCTTTCAAAAATCATGGATAAGAATATAGCAATTATATATCAAGAAACAGTGAAAAGACTGATCAAACAAGCATTCACTCCTCGCCCAACAAAAACACCGTTAAAGCCCCAAATAACAGGCACTCTCCAAATGAATGGCTACCGTATTGAAAAAATACTGTTTGAAAGCAGACCTGAATGCTTGGTCTCCGCTAACCTCTATATCCCCGATAAGATTGAAAAACCCACACCGGGAGTGATCGTCCCTTGTGGGCATAGCGAAGATGGCAAGGCATGTGCCTTATATCAAGAGGCGTGTCAAAGGCTTGTTCATTCAGGCTTTGTTGTATTGATATATGATCCTTTCAATCAAGGGGAAAGAGATCAATATGCTCTCCTTTCCGAAAGAGATGCTGTCCGATCATGCTGTCCTGCACATAATATGATGGGCAAACAATTAGAACTGATCGGCGAATTTTTCGGTATGTGGCGTGTCTGGGACGGCATCCGTGCTTTGGATTATCTTTTGACAAGACCAGAGGTTGACCGAACACGAATAGGTCTAACGGGCAACTCGGGCGGAGGGACGCTTACAACTTGGCTTTGGGCTGTTGATGATAGATTCACTATGGCTGCACCGGGTTGCTTTGTTACAACTTTTCGCAACAACTTGGAAAATGAGTTGCCAGCTGATTGTGAACAATATCCACCGGGAGTTGTCAGATCAGCTTTGGAAATGGCAGATTTCTTTATCGCTCAGGCACCAAAACCTGTTATCTTGCTTGGTCAAAAATATGACTATTTTGACAGACGGGGATTGGAATCTGCATACAATGATATTAAATATTTCTATTCCATTATAAAGGCGCCGAAAAAAAATATTGAACTGTCTATCGGTCCAGAAGGACATGGATATTCTGTCCATAATCAAGAAGCCATGGTAGAATTTTTCTGTAAACATGCGAAGATGAAACCAGTCAAAGTAGAAAAAACTGAAATTCTGGACGAAAAAGACCTTTATGCAACACCAGAAGGCAATGTCATAAAGGCAGGATCAAAACCGATATTTGAGATGATCGCAGAAAAAGCTGATAAACTTGCAGAAAACAGAAAAAAGCTTGGCATCGAGGCATTGAGAAGAAGACTGATCAAATTATTAAACTTAGTAAATCTTGATTTCATTCCATATTATCGCATCCTAAGACCAACAAATATAGAAGGCAAGACTTATGCTAGATATGCAATAGAGACAGAGACAAACATACAGTCAATAATGAAAAAACGAATGGATAAACCACAATATAGCTACTCACTTGACGTAGAGGAAACGGTGCATCTTTATTTACCACACTTATCCTCTGAGGAAGATTTGATAAATGATCCGCTTGCTATTTCGCTTAGAGATTCTCATCAACTATATTCGCTTGATGTTCGGGGGCTTGGCGAATCAATGCCAGAAGATTTAGATAAATTTCTGCAACCTTATGGTATGGATTATATGTTTCATGGTTATTATATCCTACTTGGGAACAGTTATATCGGTCATCGCGTCAATGACGTCTTGGCGACTATTAGATTACTCGTAAACGAAGGGGCAAAGGAAATCCATCTTTACGGTAGAGGACAAGGGGCAATATTAGCTCTATTTGCAGGTGTAATTGAAAAGAATCTTGCGTCTGTGACGATTAAAAACGCTCCACCATCATTTGACTCATGGGTTCATGCGCCAATAGTGCTTTGGCCATCAGCAAATTTCCTAAAAGGCGTGTTAAAAGAGTTTGATCTTCCTGATTGTATGGATGCTATCAAAGATAAACTCACTGTCATTGAACCTTGGGGAGTAGATATGAAGCCAATATCTTGATGTTATAATTATAGGAGTTATATATGGATAATGAAAAAATAAAAGCTATAATGGTCTCAAAAACTCACTGGGATAGAGAACATTCTCGCCCTTTTGAACAGTTCAGATGGCATCTTGTATATAATGTTATGGACAAACTTCTCAATGTTTTTGAAACTGTCCCTGAATATAAAAGTTACATGTTTGATGGTCAATCTTTGGGGATTTTAGACTATCTTGAAATACGCACAGAAAAGGA
The DNA here is from genome assembly GCA_011334435.1 of Candidatus Poribacteria bacterium. Taxonomy (GTDB): domain Bacteria; phylum Poribacteria; class DTPJ01; order DTPJ01; family DTPJ01; genus DTPJ01. The sequence continues at coordinate 4,321 of DTPJ01000397.1, forward strand.
ATCCCAAATAAAGAAATACGTTCAAGAGGGAAAATTATTTATTGGACCTTTTTTTGTTGGACCTGACGAGTTTATACCAAGTGGTGAATCGCTTATCAGAAACTTATTAGAGGGACACAAAATCGCCAACAAGTTCGGCGGAGTTATGAAGGTTGGCTATAATCCAGACGCATTTGGACATATATCACAATTGCCACAAATTCTGAGAGGATTTTCTATAAACTCAGCAGTTTTTTCAAGAGGAGTTGGCGAAGATATAGGCAAACCGGGAACAGATTTTATATGGGAATCTCCTGATGGATCATCCGTTTTAGCTGTATATGTAAACTATGGCAACGCAGTCCATCTGCCGAAGGATTTGGAGTCAGCGAAAGATAGGATCAAACATACAGTTGAAAGCATGTTACCAAAAGATGTTCCCTTTGTCTTGCTGATCAATGGTTCTGATGGTTCTGTGCCAGAGCCTCATGTGCCTGATGTTATAAAATATGCGAATGAGAAATTAGAAAATATAGAGGTCTCTCACGGGACACTTCAAGAATATGTTGAGCTTGTCAATTCAAGATCAGAAAAACTCAAAAGATATAGCGGTGAATTGCGTCTTGGACGATACAATCTCATACTTGGCGGAGTATATTCGTCAAGGACATATTTAAAGCAAGCTAACGCCAAGACACAAACGTTATTAGAAAAATACGCAGAACCACTTGCTACATTTGCTTGGGTAGTGAAAGGAGATGACTATCCATCACCATTTTTAGAAAGGGCATGGCGATTGCTTTTGCAAAATCATTTCCACGATACGATCTGTGCTTGCTCACAGGATAAAGTCTACCATGATGCTATGCAAAGATACGCCAACAGCCAACAGATAGCCGAAAAATTGATTGAGAGAAGCATTAAAGTCATCGTCCGAGATATTAATACAAACTCCGTAGATATACCAAATGCCAACGCGCTTGTGGTCTTGAACACACTTAGCCATGAAAGGTCAGAGATAGCGACAAAGAAAATTTATATTCCCGTTGAGGCAGATGGCAGACTTCAAAGCTATGTAATAAGGGATTCAAAAGGCAATTTAGTCCCATTTCAAATACGCAATCAAAGGATTATTGAGAGTTTTCAGCCGACATTTTGGGAAAAACAATATCCTTACGGCAAAAGGTTAAGGGAGTTTGACGTTTCCTTTATAGTTGATTCTGTCCCATCTTACGGATATAAAACTTATTATCTATGCCCGGAATCAGGATCAAGTCCAAAGACTGACCTAAAAGTGTTTGAAACAGAGATGGAAAATAATTATATAAAGGTTAAGATCAATCCTAATGGCACGATTGATCTCACAGATAAACCTTCGGGCAATACGTTTAACGGAATACATTTCTTTGAAGACGAAGAAAGCGCTTGTGGCGAATATAACCATTATACAACAGCTAATCCGCAGATTATAAACACATTAACACAAAACGCAAGAATATCAAAAATAGAAAGCGGTCCTGTATGCGGAACGTTTAAGATAGACATTGATATGCTTGTTCCAGAGGGATTGAGTAGCGATCTTCAAAGCAGGAGTGATAAATTAGTCGTTTGTCCAATAACAACTTATGTTACTCTAAATGCCAATTGCCGAGTTTTGAGTTTTAAGACAATAATCCAAAATAACGCAAAAGACCATAGACTTAGAGTTCGTTTTCCTACTGGAATATCAACTGATCATGTTCACGCAGAAGGACAATTCCATATATTAGAAAGAAACATAAAACTTCCAAATGCTGAATCTTGGGTTGAGAAGCCAGTTCCCGAAAGTCCACATCAGACGTTTGTTTGTATATCGGATTATTCAAAAGGTATGACGATGATCAACCGTGGATTAGTTGAATACTCCGCAGAAGAATCCAATAATGGAGTTATATTGTCATTAACATTGCTAAGAGGCGTAGGCTGGATCGGCAGAGAGTTCTTTGTCACTGCAACCTATAAAATACCTACGCCTGATGCTCAATGTTTGGGAAGACATGAGTTTGAATATGCTATTTATCCTCATAGTGGAACATGGGAATCAGCAAAGCCATGGTTATATGCCCATAATTTCAACGCACCATTAGAAGTTGTTGAAACCGATAGACATACAGGAAGTCTTCCTAATTCATTTAGCTTATTTTCTGTTGAGCCAAGCGAAATAATAGTATCTGCGGTTAAAAAGGCTGAAAATGATTCCGCTATGGTTATAAGAATGTTTAATATTTCCGATCGTCAGACTATCGCAAAATTAACTACTTTTCAACCTATTAAAAAGGCTTTCATAGTTAATATGCTTGAGGAAAATTTAGAGGATTTAGCGGTATCAGGAAATAACGTCAGTTTGCCTATTAAACGTAATCAAATAATAACGTTGAAGCTTATATTCTAACTAATTATATTAGTAATAGCATTTCGGCTAATAATGGAGACTAATAATGGGAAATATAGAATTACATTCATTACCAGTTGATGAAGTTATAGCAAAAGTTGGTGTTGCACAAGCTATCGGCATTAAGAAAGTTGCAAGCCTTCTATTCACATACAGATGCACAATAGCCTGCTTTCACTGTCTATTCAATTGTAGTCCAAGTCACCCAAATGTTTACGTTAGTTTTGAAGATGGCGTAGAATTTCTTAGACAATTGCGGGAGACTGATAGGGTTATACACATAGCCGGTGGCGAACCGATGATGTATTATCGGCAGATGCTTAAAATATGTCAATATGCCGATAAATACGGATTCGCTCCACATTTCTTTGAGACAAACGCTTCATGGTGCATTAATGATGAAGTCACTCAAAGACGCTATAATGAGATGAAACAGGCAGGTATTAAGGGAGTTCTTATCAGTGCTGATGCTTATCATCAGGCGTTTGTCACTCCTAAAAGACGTTATAGGGCTTTTGAGTGGGCTGTCAAAATATTTGGACGGGAGAATGTCTCCGCAGGGGATATTTCCCTAGAAGCACTTACAGAACTCCGTA
>DTPJ01000385.1 GCA_011334435.1 Candidatus Poribacteria bacterium
AAGAGCGGATTCACTAACCCTTTCTTGTGGAAGTATAATGTGAACTGATGTAATATATTTCTCTTTCAGAGCATCTATAGTCAGAATTTCGTCCACACGAACGCTAATTTGCTCACGTTGACCATTTGAGATAACCCCCTTTATCCACACTATATTGCCCTCTTGTAGTATTTCCGAGCAATTTTTTAATGTCTCCGAGAATATCACCAGATCAACCATACCTTCTAAATCCTCTAATGTTGCAAAAGCCATTTGTTTATCATTCTTTGTTATCCGTCTCCGCACACTCGTAAGCATACCAGCAACAGTGATCTGTGTTCCATTCTCAAGCTCTGCAAGTCCTCGTGTTGAATAATTTGTAAACCTTTTAATTATGCCTTCAAAGCTAGTTAAAGGATGACCAGACACATAAAAGCCAAGCATCTCTTTTTCCATAGCAAGTAGCTGAGAGTCAGGCATTTTAGGGGTATCAGGCAATTTCATCTTTTCAGAAGCAAAAGATTCAAAAGCGTCAAAAAGTGACACCTGTCCAATCTGCTTATCTCTTTGTGATTTCTGTCCTGCTTCAATTGCTTTATCAATAGCAGAAAGAAGCTGAGCTCTATGTCCTTCAAAGCAATCCATAGCTCCACATTTGATCAGGCTTTCTATACATTTTCTGTTGACAACTCTTAAATCCACTTTTTCACAGAAATCAAATATTGATGTAAAGAGACCTTTTTCCTCTCTTGCGGAGATAATCGCTTCTGGTGCAGATTCTCCTACATTTTTGATCGCTTTTAAGCCAAATCTTATACTATTGCCTTGAACCGTGAAGTTTCTGTGGCTTTCATTGACATCTGGCGGCAATATATCAATCCCCATTTTTTGACATTCTTTAACATATTTGACAATCTCGGCGGAATCTTCCTCAATCGTCATGCATGCAGCCATAAATTCAACTGGATAATGTGCTTTAAGATATGCGGTCTGATATGTGACTAACGCATAGGCGGTAGTATGCGATTGGTTAAATCCATAGCCAGCAAAGGGGATTAACTGTTGAAAAACAGCTTCAGCGATCTCAGGTGAGATTCCTTTGGCTTTGGCGCCTTCAAGAAAAGGCACTCTTTGTTTTTCAAGTTCCTCTGGTATTTTCTTCCCCATAGCCCTTCTAAGAAGGTCTGCCTGACCAAGCGTAAATCCAGCGATCTCTCGCCCGATCTTCATAACTTGCTCTTGATATATTATTGTGCCATAGGTATCTTTAAGTATTGGTTCAAGAAGGGGATGCATATATTCAATTGGAATAGTGCCATTTTTGCGACCAACATATTCATCTAACATTCCGCTTTCAATTGGACCGGGTCTATATAAGCTAACGATAGGAATGAGGTCTTCAAATGTTCTCGGTTTTAGACGATTAAGCAGATCAACCATACCTTGACCGCCAAGTTGAAAGATTCCAAGAGTTCTGGCTTCGCAAAGCAGGTCATAAGTCGCTTTGTCGTCTAATGGCAAATTATCAAGATCAATTCTTACATGATGATTTTCTTCAATCATTTTGAGGGCATAATCTATCATCGTAAGGGCGTCAAGCCCTAATATATCAAATTTATTAACGCCAATCTTTTCCAATATCATCTTATCATATTGGACGACAATTTCATCATTAGACGTTCTAAATATCGGGAGATGGTTTGTAACTTTGTCGCTAAAAACAACGACACCAGCAGCATGGACAGATGGATTTCTTGCCATACCTTCAAGCGTCTTTGCAATTCTGAACAATTTACTTTTTTCTGGATCATTAATCATCGCTTGAAGTTCAGGAACGGTATCTATAGCTTTATCAAGAGTTATACCTAATTCGCTAGGGATAAGCTTAGCAATCATATCTACATCAGCAAGAGGCATTCCTAAAGCTCTGCCGACATCTCTGATAACTGCTCTTGCGGTCATTCTATTGAAAGTTATGATTTGTGCAACCTTTTCAGCTCCGAATTTTTCTATAATATATTGGACGACTTCGCCTCTCCTATTTGCGTCAAAATCAAGGTCAAAGTCTGGTGGGGAAACACGTTCAGGATTGAGAAAACGTTCAAAAACCAGACCGTGCTTTAATGGATCAACATTAGTTATGCCAATGGAGTAAGCGACGAGGCTTCCAGCAGCAGAGCCTCTGCCCGGACCAACACGAATTGATTTACTTTTAGCAAAAAAGACAATATCTCTGGCAAATAGAAAAAATGGGGCAAAACCAGTGCTTTTAATTAAATCTAATTCATACTTTAATCTTTCTTCTATCTCAGGTGTGATTTTGTTATAGCGTTTTAATAAGCCTTCTCGGCTCAGACGTTCTATATAATCATTTATATCAGAGCCGTCAGGGGTTTTATATTCAGGAATTAGAACTTTATCTGCTGAAAATTTGAATTCGCATTTCTCAGCAATTTCAAGACTATTCTTTATCGCATCTGGATATTCAGAAAACAGAGAATCCATCTCATCTGCTGATCTAAAATAAAACTCATCAGAGCCGAATTTAAACCTGCTTGATTCATTGATAGTTTTTCCAGTTTGTATAGCGAGCATTACCTCATGTGCTTCGGAATGCTCCTTTGCGATATAATGACAGTCATTTGTAGCAACGAGTGGGATATTAAGGTCTTTGGCAAGTTTGACAAGCAATGGAACTGCTTTTTTTTCGCTATCAAGGTTATGGTATTGCAATTCAAGGTAAAAATTGCCATCACCGAATATGTCTTTCAACTCAGAGGCACAGTTATAGGCTTGTTTTTTTTGTTCATTTAAAAGATTGACAGGTATTTCGCCTTGAACGCATGCACTTAAAGCGATCAAGCCTTCGTGATATTTTGATATTAATTCTTTATCAATACGGGCTTTATAATAGAATCCTTCAATGTATGCAAGTGAAATTAGTTCAATGAGGTTATGATAGCCGATGTCATTTTTGGCAAGTAAAACAAGATGATAAGGTTTTTCTTGCTGGTCTCTGCTAAACCTATTGGAAGGCGATACATACATTTCACAGCCGATAATAGCTTTTATTCCCTGTTTTTTCGCAGATTCGCTGAACTCAATAGCACCAAACACGTTTCCATGATCGGTTATAGCGATAGCAGGCATGCCCATTTCTTTAGCAGTTTTAGCAAGATCATCAATTCGGCAAGCACCATCAAGAAGACTATATTCTGTGTGATTATGCAGATGGACAAAACTTGACTGTGCCACGATTACCCCTCTCTTTTGAAAATAAATAAGCGGTTACCCAGAGCGAGCAACCGCTTATAATTTTTTATATAAATGTATCGTGGGAAAGCGATAGCGATATATCTCTATTGATGTTTTTCACATCTATTTATCAGAAGCCATCCAAATGATAGAACCAACTAAAGCGATAGCCATAGCAGCGATCCTTGCCCTTGGATCAGAGACATATTTTGCCTTTGCTACTGGCTTTTCTTCTTTTTCACGTTTGACAGATTCTCTTTCTTTTTCAGCTTTCTCAATCTTCATTCTTAGTTCTTTGTTAGCGTCCTCAAGTCTGCTAAGTTCTGCTTGTGCATTCTTGAGTTTCCATTCCATTTCGGAGATTTTGGCTTCTTTTTCTGCTATTGCTGCATCTTTTTCTTTCAACGCACCTGTTAATTCATCTTTTTTCTCAGCTGTTCCTTTTGCAGCAACTCGCATATCTTCCAATCTTGCCTCAAGCTCAGCTTGGGCTTCAAGTTCTTTATTCAAAGCCTTGATCTTTGCCTCAAGTTCAGCTATTATCCCATCTTTTTCAGCAATGATCTTCATTAAATCATTGATCTTGGCAAGAGCATCTTCATGTTCTTTCTTTAAACGATCAAGTTCTTTCTGTAATTCAGCTAATTTAAGAGCGCATTCATCAACTGCGACCTTTTTAGCTTCAATTTCCTTTTCCGCTTCTTTTGCTATTTTCTTCGCATCCTCAACTGGAATATAAACAACTGTTCCAATGGGGATTCTTCTTTCATTAGGTATTTTATTTTTCTCTGCTATTATCTTCCATTTAAATGGGTCTTTATAATATTGCTCTGCAAGGTTCCAGAGGACATCGCCTTTTTTCATGGTAACAGCCGCCATATACTCAAAGTCAACCTCTTCCTTTTTGAGCTGAGCGAGCAAATTACCTGCGGTGATTAGACCCATAAAAAAGACTGCGAGTAGCAGAGCTATAATTCCATTTGTTGATTTTAAGTGTCTAAGAAATTTTTTCATTTTAGTCACACTCCTTTTTGGCTACTCTTTGAACTTTTCAGATCAATCCATAGACAGGTTAGAAGCTCGCACATATTGATACATAATGCACATCAGGCTCAAGACCATCTCTTTGGACTGTATAGGCATAGTCAACTGATACATTGGACATTTTCACGCCGATTCCAGCTGCAAATTGTTTTTCACTGCTGAATCCCAATCTAAAACCGATAAGATCGGCTGCCCAATATTCAGCTCCGATGTGCAAAGCGGCTGTCTTTCCTCTTAGATTGACAAATGCCTTGCTAAGATCAACAGCAACCATAAGATCATTGCCCGGTAGCAACTTAACCGCAGTGCCAACTCTGAGAACAGTAGGAACTTTGGCATCAGCTATCTTGCCCAAAATATTCTGAACTGATAGCCCAACAGTAACTGCCTCAACAGGATCAGCAAGAGCTCCAATATCAAGTCCGCCAAATCCCATCTTTGTTTCAGTGCTATCTGGATCAATTTTTTGATGTAAAACCTTTACTCCTGCACCCAATCTTACAGGCTTAAAGCTTGCGCCATAGGAGAATAAAAAGGCATTTTCATTGCTATTGAAAGTCCCTTGATTGACATCTTGATCATTATATCGTGGAATATCTACAACGCCAGCATTGATCCAACCTATGCCAAAAGAGCCTAATCCTTTTACACTGCCTGCCAAAGCAAGGAAATTATGTCTGCGATCCATTGTTTGATCGCCTGCACTATACATGCTTGCAACAGATGCAGATTTTACTCTTGTTAATCCTGCAACATTCCAAGCAACTGCGGTAGCATCATCAACAGCAGCAGTAGATGCACCGCCCATAGCCAGAAACCTGGCACCTACGCCCAATTTCAAATAGGACGCAGCGTTAACGATGTCTGTATCTGCTGCCATTGACAAACTATAAAAAGTCAGCAGAATTAACATCGCTCCTATAATCGTCCATCTAACTTTCCCACAAATCATTTATGTAAACCTCCTCTATACAATATATTAATCGCTGTTAGAGTAAAATGGGAGAGAGGGCTTTTATACCCTCTCTATATTTGATTTACTCTCTCACAAGAGCGATCTTTATGATCTGGGACTTTGTCTCACTATCAGTCTTGGTCACAATCTGGCAGAAGTATACGCCATTCGCCAATTGTCTTCCACCAGCAGCATCCGTAGTTCCATCCCAGCTGAATTCTACCTTTTCAGCAGCCTCTCGCTCTTCATCCTCTGCCACTGTTGCAACCAGTGTATTGGTGAAGTCGTAGATTCTGATGCTAACCTTGGACTTCTTGCTTAATCCGAAGGTTATCTTGGTAACATCACCTTTGAATGGGTTCGGATAGTTGTGAGCCTTTTCTATATTAAGAACATCGCCCTCAACCATGAACTTCACTTCGGCAGTTCCTTCATTGCCAGCAACATCCTTTACGGATACTGATAATGTATGCCATCCATAAGCCAACTTGACTTCGTATGAAGATTCACCAGCGCTTACGACCTTTGCATCGCTTGGTTTAGCAGGAGCTAACGCACCAGCGGATACTGGCTTGTCATCAATCTTAACTGAAATTGATGTCAGATCAACGCCCGAACCTTCATCAGCATAGCTAATTCTGATAATTGGCTTTACTCCAACTGTTTGATTCTCTTTCGGTGATAGAACTGCCACAGTCGGTTTAGTTGTATCGCCAACTGAGAACTTCCAAGTCTTGTCAGCAACATTGGCTAACATATCAGCAACTACAAGCTTTACTGTATGCTCGCCGTAGCCCAATCCCTTGGCAACATAGCTAACTGATTTGTCAGTTGCAAGCACCATTACTGGCGACCCGTCAACCCACATCTTAACTGACTCAGGATTGACTCCTGAACCGTCATCTGCTAATGTAGCTGAGATCGTCACGCCTTTGGCTGCATCAGTATCGGATACAGTTCCCGTAGGAGCAGTTGCCGAAATCGTTGGCGGTGTTGTCTCAAGACTGAATGAGGAATTCGCTGACTGGATATTTCCAGCCATATCTGCTACTTGAACAGTCACTTTATAAGTGACATTCTTTTCTAACGGTTCAAGGACTTGATAGCTTGCCTGTGAAGCAGACACCGTTGCTGGAACAATCTTTCCATTGAGCGTCATTACTACGCTATCAACATCAATTCCTGTTCCTGCGTCGCTATAAGTAGCTTTTAGAACCGGTGTAGCAGTGTTGATCTTCTCCCCATCTTTCGGCTCAACCGATGAGATTACTGGAGGAGTTTCCTCAACCTTGAATGACCATGTCTGGCTGAATGCGTTTCCAAATTTATCGGAAACCTCAACATAGACCGTATGATCGCCACGAGTTAGCTTTTGTGCTCTATAAGCAATGCCAGAAGCAGAGGCATTAGCAGGAACAACAACGCCGTCAACCTTCATTAATGCGGACTTAATATCAATACCAGATCCAGTGTCACTGTAATTAGCTGATATAGCAACATCAATTGAGTTAACTGTTCCAGTCGGCAACATGCCTGAAATTACAGGTTTTGTTGTTTCTAACTTGAAGTTACTGGATGCGGTTGCCACATTACCTGCTTTATCTACAACTCTGACACCGACAACATAACCTACATTCGGTTTGAGTGGTTCAGTAACTGCGAAGCTTACATTGCCTTCGCCAACTGTTGCTGATACTAACTCGCCGTTCAATGTCATTGTGACTGAACTAATGTCAACACCAACTCCAGCATCGCTGAACTTAGCTGATAGCACTGGCATTTCAGTATTAATATCGCCAGCTGGTAATACATCGGTAATAACTGGTGCATCTTCTTCAATTGAGAATTCCCAGCTTTGAACCTTAACATTTCCAGCCACATCAGCAACTGTGAGTTCAGCGGTATGCTTACCCTTTGACAGAACTGTTGCTGGCTTGTAACTGACTGACTTATCGGTTACTAATGCGTCCACAGCAACCTTGTCAATAGTTAGCTTCACTGAGTCTTTGTTGATTCCTGTGCCATCACCATCATTGAACTTAGCTGATATTACTG
>DTPJ01000365.1 GCA_011334435.1 Candidatus Poribacteria bacterium
ATGCAAAAACAGCTGCAACTTCCCATGGAGATATAACCTGAGCAAGAGCGATTGGACGATAGCTTATACACGAGTCTTTAAGGCTAGGAAGATATTTTTTCCCAGTTGGAGTGGTCGTCATTTTTGTATTGTCAGCGCTATATATAATTCCTGACGAAAGGTTTAAAATATTTGCTGCTCCACTTGGTCCGTTTTCGGCTTTTCTTCCTCCGCCTTCATAAGAGACATATCCGAACCAATCACCTACATTTATAACCATGTTTCCGCCATCAAGAAAATTCTCAATAACTGATCCATTAGGTTTTTGATTTGGAAATGGATAAAGTGTGCTAGGCACGCACCCATTGAGCCAGATAATATCAAGCTTCTTGTCATTTGTGCGTGCTTCTGCCCATTTAGCAAAATCGTCTAATTTGTCATCGCCGAATTCTGCGACGTTCTGAAATAGCTTATTTGTTAGATTCTTCATTGTCTCTACGTTTTTCAACATCTCAGCGACAGTATACCATCCATCTGTGTTTGGGGAACCAACATAATATGCTATATCCGTTGAATAGACACAAGAACAAGAAACTATCGCTAACACAAAAATTGACAACAGTAATCTCATTTTACATCCCTCCTGATTATCAATACCAGCCTCATAGCAATCATCTTAATCTACCGTTAACCCTATAAAAATTCATAAACAAAGACAGCGAAAATAAAACACACTGTTAACCTCAGCACTCTCTAATTAATTGAAAAATCATATCAATAATAACATAATATCAATTGCTTAAATAGTCAAGTATTTTTTCCCATAGAAATTCCCCAACTATATTTTTGGTTCTTTGGCGATAAATTCAAGCAAGCCCCCATATTTCCTACATACAAGTTTTATCAATTTACCAACAGGTTCAAAATGCTAAATCCGCATTTTTATTGCCTTTTATAATGAACTTTTCATATTTGTCACCAAAGAACCGATATTTTAATAATTAGATTTGAATTATTTTTAGCTAAATCACAATTACTGCAAGGAATTTGCTGTTATGGGAGGAGATTAAGCGATAAGGTCTATTTGTTGTATCGTGCCAACTGTTCCTGTTTCACTGATATATATGCCAGATGATTTTAGCAAGCCATCAGTGATGTTTTGATCGTCAGTTATTTCAAATAATGTGCTTTGGTGTCCCAAGTATATCGCCCCTATTCCTGCTTTTTTAATCTCGGTAAGTGAATCCTGTCCTTCGCTACTTTTAGTCCAGACAAGCAAATTTTTATATACTGAATCTTTTTCGTCTATCCAGTCATTATTGTCTTCGTCATAGATTTTAAGTTCGGCAAATCCATCACCAGTAGTCGGACCGAAAAGCTCTTTTCCGTCGTTTATTTTATTGTCTTTGTTAAGATCAATAGCAAGAAATCCGCTATTTCCATCAACAAAAGGTATTTGATCTCCTTGTGAATCGGAGTCCAGATCAAAATTGAATTTTTCATCTCTAAGCTGAACTGATCCGCTGTTGAAGTTAATAACTAAGGGGTCTTTTGTTTTGGCATTGCCGATGCTAATACTTTGATTTTTTGTAAATTCTCTGTTTAGATTTAATTTTAGGCTGAACTCTATATTCTTTCCGTCCTCTGTCTGGACAACACCCTTGACATAGAATTCAGTTTTTTCTGATTGATAATATCTCTCATTTCTGCTATATTCAAATATTGTCTGATTATCTTGTGGATTTTGGTTTGCTGATTTCTTAGGAAACTGATTTGATATATCCTGTTGATCTTCTAATTTGATTAGCTTAATTTTTTTCCCTAATAGCTTTTCTAAAAGCATTTTAATCATGCGCAACTCAGGTGAAAGCTTTGTTTCTTGATCTTTGTCTTTTGATTTAGATTTGTCTGTTTTAGATAGGTCAGTTTGATCGTTATTATTGGCGTTGGGCAGTTCAATTCTCAGAGATTCCTTTAAGGAATATTCTTTGATTAATCTGTATTGGCTGGACATGTTTATTGATGAACTTTGTATTATCATTTTCGCTTGCTCCTGAAATATATGTTATGGACAATTTTTGTCTTCTCATAATATAATATCGTAGAGTGTCTTCATAACCTTAGAATTTAATTTGTGAGGGCAGAATTCATGGCTTTATTGAAAGTCTATATAAGAGAATTTGAGAAATCTCGCATAATCCCTGCCAGAGTGCAAATTTGGAACGAAAAAGGCAAATATTTCTATCCTGATGGTTGCATACCTTATGAAAAAGACAATCATTTTATCACTAATGGAAGTTTTGAGATACAAATGCCATCGGGGAAAACTTATATTAGCGTTGAGAAAGGCAAAGAATATTTTCCAATTGAAGGGGAATTGAACATACAAAAGGGACAAGATTATCATGTTGATTGTGAGCTGCACCGTTGGATCAATATGGCTGAACTTGGTTGGTATTCTGGCGATATTCATATACATCGTCAGATAAACGAGATGGAAAATTTAATGCTGGCAGAAGACCTCAATATCGCCCCAAATATTACCGTTTGGAATAACTGGAAATATTCAAATGATGATATAAGGATTGTCCCAAAAGATAGGATTGTCCGTATAGATAAAACTCATCAATTCAGCATCCTTACACAAGAGGATGAGCGTAAAGGTGGAGCGGTTATTATGCTAAACCTTGATTCGCCAATAGAATTTGATTTTGTGTCAGATTGGCATCCTGCTGGTTTTGAATATTGTCGGATCGCACATGAAAATGGATTTTTGGTTGATCAGGAGAAACCGTTTTGGTGGGAAGCCCCCGTAAATGTCGCTTTAGGTGGTATAGATACTATTGGCATTATTAATAACCATATCCAAAGACAAAGTGTAATGGATGACGAGGCTTGGGGAAGACCAAGAGATAAAGATAAATATCCCGGTTATAAAGGATTTGTTGATAATGTCCTTGACCTTTATTACCATTATCTAAATCTTGGATTTAGGATACCAATATCTGCTGGTTCTGCGTCTGGAGTTCTAAGTAATCCTGTCGGATTTAATCGGCTATATGTTCATCTCGGCGAAGATTTCAGCTATAAAAACTGGTTCCTTGGCATGAAAGCAGGGCATTCTTTTGCGACTAATGGACCTATGCTTTTCTTTAACGTAGATGGAAAAGAACCGGGAAATTTCCTTTTATCAACCAACGGCAAGCCATTACAAAGTAAAATATCCATTAATGCAGAATCAATAAATCCACTGGAAAACATACAAGTGGTTTATAATGGCGAAGTAATAAGGGAGTTCAGCACAAATGGCGCTAAAAAATTCTCTTATGAATTTGATGTTGAATTAAGCGAGAGCGGATGGATAATAGCAAGAGCATTTGAAAAGTCGGATAAAACCATAAAATTTGCCCATACCAGCCCGATATATGTTCAGATAGGTCAGAATAAAATATGTAGAAAGGAATCAGCATTATTCTATGCTAATTGGTGTAAAGAACTTCTGGCAATGTCATCAGCAGATAAAGAAAGGTATGCTACCATAATCCAAAGGGAAGAAGTGGAATCATTATATCGTCGTGCAATAACTTTTTATGAAAATCTTGTAGGCTAATAAAAACGGAGGATTAGTAAATGCCAAAAACTTATGAGGAGATTAACGAAAAAATCAAAAAAGGCGAGGTTGTCGTTGCAACCGCAGAGGAGATGATCGGCATCGTTGAGCAAGAAGGAGTCAAAAAAGCTGCTCAAAAAGTAGATGTAGTGACAACAGGCACTTTCGGTCCAATGTGTTCAAGCGGGGCATTTTTGAACATCGGACATACTAAGCCCAGAATGAAAATACAGAAGGCATGGTTAAATAACGTCAACGCTTATGCGGGCTTAGCTGCTGTTGATCTATACATAGGTGCTACTGAGATGCCAGAAGACGACCCACTTAATAAAGTCTTTCCGGGAGAATTCAAATACGGTGGAGGACATGTGATAGAGGATTTGGTCGCAGGAAAAGATGTCCATCTAAAAGCAATAGCTTATGGAACTGATTGCTACCCTAGAAAAGAATTAAATACTTGGATAAGGCTTGAAGACTTAAACGAAGCGATATTAACTAACCCTAGAAACGCTTATCAAAATTATAACTGTGCAGTTAATCTATCAAATAAGACAATTTATACATACATGGGAACTCTAATGCCGAGATTAGGCAATGCAAATTATTCATGTGCAGGTCAATTATCGCCACTGATGAACGATCCATACTATCGCACTATCGGCATTGGAACAAGGATATTTCTCGGAGGGGGCATAGGATACGTTATATGGAACGGGACACAGCACAACCCAACAGTGCAAAGAAACGAGAAGGGAATTCCAGAAGGTGGAGCTGGCACATTAGCAGTAATCGGAGATTTAAAGCAAATGAGCGCTGATTGGCTTGTTGGTGTTTCGCTGACTGGCTATGGGGCGTCGCTTATGGTCGGACTTGGAATTCCTATACCGATCCTTGACGAAGATATGGCGATGTTCACTGCGGTTAAAGATGAGGATATATACACTCAGATAATTGATTATAGCCAAAGCTATCCAAACTTAGAAGCTGGTAGCTTAGGAAGGGTGAATTATAAGCAATTGCGTTCAGGGACGATAGAAGTCAAAGGGAAAAAAGTTCCAACCGCATCACTGTCAAGCTATCCAAGAGCGAGAAAAATAGCGAATATATTGAAGGAATGGATAAAGCAAGGGAAATTCTTATTGGCAGAACCAGCCCAGCTTATACCTTCCGCGGATTCAGGATTGACTTTTAAGCTACTTAAAGAAAGACCATTGAAATAAAAAAGGAGCTATCAAATATGAAATCTGACAGATTTGTGATCCATTTCCCTAAGGAATTGGTCAACCAGCCGATAATATACCGTTTGACTAAGGAATTTGATTTATCTTTTAATATAGTCTTGGCAAGAGTTATGCCTAATGAAGAGGGGTTGATGGTTGCAGAACTTGGCGGAGATGAAGAAAAACTTGATTTAGGAATAAAATATCTTAAAGAAAAAGGGGTTGACATACAGACCATCAGCAATGATGTTTACAGAGACGAGAAAAGATGCACACAATGCGGTGCTTGCGTGGCAATTTGTCCAACAGATGCGTTATATATCCCTGACCGTGAGACAATGGAAGTCGTATTTGATGTAGAAAAATGCGTCGCATGCACGCTTTGTGTCCCTGTATGTCCTCCACGCGCTATGAATGTGACATTAAATAGCGTTCTGAATATGGAAATACGAAAACTAATTTAACATCAATTATAGAGTTTATAACACAATGTCAATGAAAAAAGTAATTATCCTTGAATTTGCCCCAACCGCTGATGAAATATGGAACTTAGATCATAACGACATAGATGGGTATGCAAATTATGATGTGGAAAAAGGTTTGGT
The DNA here is from genome assembly GCA_011334435.1 of Candidatus Poribacteria bacterium. Lineage (GTDB taxonomy): Bacteria > Poribacteria > DTPJ01 > DTPJ01 > DTPJ01 > DTPJ01. The sequence goes on from DTPJ01000365.1 coordinate 5,415, forward strand.
ATCTATACTTGATACCGCCCACGACGCAAAGCCCCGTCCCGAGATTTTAGCAGTTTATGCAGGGGGAAAAGCTACAAACGTAGCGAGAGTTATAGATCGTTTATTAGATGAGAAATCTAATGTAAAAATAGAACTTGTGACTTTCTTGCCTCCTCCTCAAGGGATATTTTGCAAACTTCAACCTGTTAAATTAAACGATGTAGAAATTATGCCATCAACGCCATCAGGTATGTATGTTCAAGCCCTTCAGATATTGGACTTGGTGAACGTTAGACCGCGTTTTGAGATCATAGATGAACTACAAGGACCAACCGCAATACAGGCAACAAGACGATGTATTGAAATGATAATAAAAGGCACAGGAACGAGCCTTAATTTTAGCCCGAGAATTATCTGGACGCCAAAAACTGTTCATGCTGTTTTACAAAAATTGGAAAAATTAGTATCAAACGTTGATATGGTAGTTTTGGCGGGTGCTCCTCCGATCTGGAAACCTGTTGACAATGAATCTATCACTCCGCATGATTTTTATGCAGAAATTCTTAATCTCCTTCCTCCTCAATGTGACGTGTCAGTTGATGTTCGCGGATACTACCTTCATAAGTGCTTGTTTTCAAAAAAATTGCCGACGTTTATCTTTATGAACAAAAATGAATTTTTAGAGGCATCAGAATCATGGAAAAAATTAAATAAAGGGAATTTTTTTGGAACTATAATCGTTCATAATAAAGACGGATGTTGGGTTTGGGATAAAGACACACCAAATACCGATGATCTATTTAATGGATCAATCTTTTATCCGTCGCCTAAGGTAGAGAAAGTCTATTCTACAATAGGGGCTGGCGATGCGATGCACGCAGGATTTCTAAAAGAATGGGTATCATCTGAAAACACAGAAGACAGATTATCCCGATCAGTTATATATAGTCAAGCTGTATCAGCGGTATCAGTGAGCAATGAAAGGGCAACTCATGGCATAGATGCTGTTGCAGTTGATCAAATATTTAACAAAATCTACAATAAAAATTATTGACTTTCAGTGAATAATGTATTATCATTGAATAAGTAAGTGTTATAAGTAAGTGTTAATAGATATTTTGAATTTTTCAATAAATTTTCTGGTAAATTTTCTGGATTTTCGTTTTCATAGGTGACAATAATGACATTGTCATTCCTGCGGAAGCAGGAATCCAAAAGAAAATTAAATGGCTCTTTTACACTTATTTAGTCAATAAAATAAATTAAAAGCAATTCTATCTTATTAGTATTTTAGAGGGGTTGTTGATGTATAAAAACAGGGCGGCTGTTTTGTATGGACCAAAAGATATAAGGATTGAAGATAGATCAATTCCTGATCTCGGTCCCGACGACGTATTGATAAGATCAACTGATGTTAGCATTTGTGCAACTGAGGTTAAATATTGGTATTATGGCATACCAGATGTGCCATTAGGAACAAAGATCGTTCAAGGACATGAACTTGGCGGAATAGTAGAAGCTACTGGGGAAATAGCAAAAAAGAAAATCACTATCGGTGCAAAAGTAGCAATAGACCCTAGTTTATGGTGCGGTGTTTGTGATATGTGTATTTCTGGCATGGCTAATCTATGTAGAAAACTTCAGTTTATGAGTCTCCCCCCTATAGACGGCGGATTTCAGCAGTTTTATAAAGTCCCATCAAAAAATGTCCATCTCCTTCCAAATAACATGCCATCAGATTGGGCTTCCTTAGTTGAACCGTTATGTGTTGTCCTTAATGCAATAGCAGATGCAGAGAAAATTATCGGTCCTATTTCTGACAAAAGCATAGCTATAATAGGTGCTGGCTCTCTGGGGTTGCTTTTATTGCAGGCTTTGCGATTATATGG
>DTPJ01000151.1 GCA_011334435.1 Candidatus Poribacteria bacterium
AGGTAAAAGCTTGGCAAGATCAACGAAACTCTGCAGTTGTTAAGGTTCATTGGCAGTTCACAACCGCCGACGCACGGGTAAAGTTAAAAAGCCTCTACCCTAAGATTGAGATTTGACAGTCTAATAGATTACGAGGATCAACTGTAAACAAATCATAATTAAATTGTGCCAGGCACAGTCTCCTTATGAAAAAAATTAATCAAATGATCGGATTTGCTTGTTGAACAATAACAAAGGAAATCTTTATGATTGGGTTGAGTAATAGATGGGACAGCCTGCTTGGCCAGTAATTTGAAATTATGACTTGCGTACACGATGATTTTGTGTATACTTTAAAAATGAATACATGTATATAAATTAATATCTTATCTAATTAGGCTGTACTTTGCTTAGGAGGAGAAGTAAAAAACGTTAGCATGTCTATTACCAAATAATATTTATAATATTAGATGAAAATTGAGTGATTATGGAAGATTCTCAAGAGATACGGTTAGCATTTATTGAAATTGCAATTTTTACGGATGGCTCGATACGAGGCGGAATATTAACTACAGATATCGAAACTAGACCTTTTGAATTTAGAGTCACCAGTCCAATAAAACCAACTCAGGTACAACAAATATTATATGGTGCATCATTGAAAGAATATGTGTATGGGGAGTTGATTTGTGTGCCTCTGATAAAAGCAACCAAAGAAAAATTAAGTTTAGTTTTAATAAAAGATAACTATTTAGTTGCAATGCGGCCTCTTGTTTCAAAGCCAATAATTTTAATTCAATCTACCGGTTCCCAATTAACTGAGACACCTAAACAATTTACGTTTTATTGCCATCGAAACTTTCAAAACGAAATAGCATTTGCACAAACAATTCTCAATCCTATTTCGCAAAAACATGATTTACTAGAACCTTTTGAGAGACTCAAGCTTGCATTAAATGAAGTCCACAAGATTGGTTTAGGTGAGGTAAAGAGTAGTGCCTAATTTTCGAATAAGTATTGCAAAAGAACTTTCAAGCTTACCTCACCCTAAGATTTCAAAGCCAGTAACCATTAATTTTGAATATCCTCAATTGTTCGATAAAACAAATGAGTTAGAAATTGATCAGAAATTTGGTTTATTTTCTGAAGAAGCAAAAATTCCAACACCAGATTACGATGTAGCTTCATCTCTTATTCCACTAACGAGTAGTATTCAATTAATAGAAATTAATCCTTCAAAGGTGATGAAATTACATAGCGTTGAAGTTAACTTTCAGACAATCACAGTGAATGTTCTTGATTTCCAGATCGATGAATTAATTACAATTACATGTATACTATTTACAGAATTCATTTTAGGCAAACTAGATATTTTTGGCATGAATTATACAGATAAATATTGGCGTAAAATTGAAATGCCTGAAAATAATAGCGCCAATGAACAGAACTTGGAGAAATTGAGGGAAGAGAAAAAAGAAGGTGTTTTTGTTGAGAACAAGAAGAGGGGAAGAAAATCTAAATTTGAACAACCTACGCATTCAATTTGGGATTTGCTTTTTGCTGTATTGCAACCCCCAATAACTTTCGGTAACCCTGAAACACTGTTTTTGCCAAACTCACCCTACCCTTATCAGTGGCAAGGCATAAAATTTTTGATGGATAATGATCATGCTCTTTTAGCTGATGATATGGGTACAGGGAAAACTGTTATGACAATAGTGGCCTTAAAGATTTTAATCCAACAAACTAAAATTCACCATGTTCTCATTTTATGCCCACCAAGCGTTTTGTATGAGTGGAAACGTCATCTCGATGATTGGTCTCCAGAATTAACATCGTATCTTATCCGTTATCCACAGAAAGAATTAAGAAAATTTCTTTGGGAAACTCCTATGCATATTTATATAACAACTTATGATATGTTGAAGGGGGACATTGAAAACGGTATTTTTCCAAAGAAAAGTTTGAATCATTTTGATATTGTTGTTTTAGATGAGGCTCATCATATAAAGAATATGAAAAGTAAGCGCTTTAGAGCTATAAAGCAACTACAACCACAGAGACGATGGGCATTAACTGGTACACCAGTTCAAAATAAAATTGAGGATTTAGCCTCTATTTTTGAATTTGTTTATCCAGGCTATTTGACATCCTTTGATCTTAGACCTGAGCAAATAAAAGAAAGAATTAAGCCTTATTTCCTTCGCCGACGGAAGAAAGAAGTTATGCCTGATTTGCCCCCAAAGGTATCCGAAATTATTGAGTTAGAACTTGACGAGGAACAAGAAATAGCTTACAGGAAGTCAGAAATTGGGATACGTGAAGAATTATCCGCTCTTGGAAATAAAGTTACAAAGCAACATATTTTTGCAAAGTTACAGACATTAAAACAAATATGTAATTTTGCTCCTAATAAAATATCCAGTCCTAAAACGGAAATGCTCAAAGAACAAATTGAAGAAATCATCGCAAGTGATGGAAAAGTTATTGTTTTCTCTCAATATATTGATGAGGGAGTCAACAAACTTGAAAAAATTCTTAAGCCTTATGGTATAGCAAAAATTGTTGGTGGACAATCTGATACTGTCCGAAGCAATGAGATACAAAAATTTAAGAATAGGAAAGATGTTCCTATACTGATTGCATCAGTTCGTTCTGGCGGGGAAGGATTAAATTTAACAGAAGCTTCTTATGTTGTGCATTTCGATCACTGGTGGAATCCTGCTGTAATGTGGCAAGCTGAAGATAGAGTTCATCGGCGTGGTCAAATAAAAGGTGTTAATGTCTATTCCTATTGGATGAAAGATACAATTGAGGATCGCATCCGCCAGAAACTTCGTGAAAAAGGGATATTGTTTGAGAAAATTGTTGATGGATTAGCGGAGGAAGAAATTGATGAGTTATTTACTATTAATGATTGGTTGGAAATATTTGGCGTAAAGAATATCGAGGTAGTTAATAAACCAATTTATGGGGAAAAGATTTGGCAGTCTATGAGTTTGTCAGAGATTCGAGAAAAGTTATATGAAATTAAACCATCTGAATTTGAGAATTTAATAAAAGAATTAATGCATTACTTAGGCTATCCCAATATTAGAGTCACTGGTAAGAGTCACGATGGCGGAATTGATGTACTTTCTACTCGAAACACACCCAATGGCATCGAGCGAGTAGCCGCTCAATGCAAGCGTTATCGTGGAAATGTAACTGTTCATGCAGCTCGTGATTTTTTTGGAGCAATTTCGAATGATAAAACTATAAAACAAGGCTTTTTGGTAACAACTGGAGAATTTACTTCTGAATGTTTACAGTTTTGTCAGAGTAGTGGAATGATAAGACCAATTTCAGGTATTGAATTGGCAAAATATGTTCAGCAATTCGGACTAAGTGCTTGATATTATGGAACTGGTATGTAGACTTCTACCAAAGTAATCCGCATACTATTATTTTGGAGGACAAGTTAAAAAATCAAAGCAAAATATATTTAATTGAGGAAATGCAGATATAAAATGCTTCTTGATCAATTTGATTTATATGAATATCTTCATTCCGCCACAGGAAATCCTACTGACGGAAATAACTTTTTTATTCCTTATTTGATTCATCTTCAAAATCCTTGGGATATAGTTAGCACAGGGCGTCAATTATTACATAAATGCTATAATGCAGACCCTTTAGCATACAATAATATTTATAAGGGCTGGATATATTTTTATCTTGGCTTGGCGTCATTTTTATTGCAGGATTATGAAATCGCATTTTTCTATATTGACAATGCGGTGGAGAACGATCTTTATAAATTTGACCCAGTTATTAACCCTTCTCATGCAATGCGATTTATTCAATTAGATAGCAATTTGCAAGAATCTATAGATGGCAATCTTTCTGAAGCCTTTGGTTTTTATAAAGATGTAAAAGCTAGAATTACTAACATGATTAAAGTTTACAATTCTCGGTCTAAATCAGATAAGATAAACTTGACTATTTTGCGCAAAAAATTTCTACAACCTGCCATGAGCACCGCTCATCAGAATTGGCGAACACTTGTCACAACATTGATTTCATTTCAGCTTGAATGGGATTATCGGAATGAACTCTTTACAATTTGCCCTAAGCCAGCCACAAGTGAACCATATTATTTACACCTTTTTAAGGGATGCCTTTTGTTTGAAAGTCTGCTCAAAAATAATCCAAATTATCCACCAAAAAATATGAAATCCACGTTGGAGGATGAACTCAGACGACTACAAACTAAATTGGGAATTCACGATAAATCAAAATTAAATATTGGCGGACAGAATTTAAAGCAGGTAATAGATAAAATAGATCAAGAAATCGATAATTCCCTGCCAACTTCTATGCAATATACTGGATGGCTTAGAAACACTCTTGGTCATAATCTTGGGTGGAGAGTTTCGATTAATAAGTTTCAATATCAGCGGTTGTTTGAAATGATTGCGAGTTCATGTATTCACGTGATTGTATGTTTATATTGATGAAATCTAATTTGAATACCAAAACTGATAGCGAAGCGTGATAATAGGCTGATGAGTAGTAATATGTCAAAATTTTTATAAGAAAAAGAGCCATGAAAAGTCAAGAACATGCTAACAAAACTTATAGTTAATTGGTAGGATACGCCCCAACATTAAGAATTTTTCTACGCCTTGGCTTTTCCCGCTTTTAAAGTAAATTCCAACCTGTTCACCACCTCCGTTAAAACAAATAGTTAGAGCTCTACTATGGATTAAGATCACCTATCCTATCTATTGATAAAAGTAAATAGAGCTTTTGCAGTCTGTCCATAATCATATTAGCCTGACTTTCTTGTAATTTTATTCGGTACACTTATCTAAACCTACTTTATACAAGAAGAAAGGAAAAGAGTTTTTCAAAACCATCTCTATTCCATGTCCAATGGGCTGCGGACTGCCGCGACATCGCGCTGGAGGACGTGCATGTAAATCATGACCGTTCGGACATATCGATGACCGGATATTTTCTTTCGCATACAAATATCATAAACTTGATCGAGAATTTTTCGCTAAAGTTGTTGACTCTAGGTCTGGTTGAGGCTATTATTTATATAGAAGCGAAATGAATATCACCATGATGCCGATTAGATTGTGTATTACCAAATTACACAGAATAAATGCATTTGCTGTCCATTGACGATTATGAGGTGAAGCGCAGTTAATGCTATAGTTGGGTGCTTTCCTGCAATACAAAGTAATTTTTATGAATGAAGATAGTTCTCCTTTGCTCACAATTAGAAATATTTCTATTCTTGCTGAAAAGGGATTGAGTCAAGAAACTATCTTGTTGCCTGATGGAGAATATTCAAGGGCTGAATTGCTAAACGTACTTGTCAATGAATGGATACCGTTTTTTGAATGTCATAAGTGCGGACGCTTTTCTTACTGTAAATTTGCAATCCCCCACCCCGCCAACCCGAATCGGGCTAAAGATATACAATGTGGAGTTGTAGTAAATGCTTTGGATAATTTTCTGAAAGTGTCGTGGGAAAAACTTCAAGTATATTCACCTGAACAACTAGAGAATTTTTTGAAGGGGCTTTTTCATTTCTCACAATTTATTTTGGACGTAGAAATTAGCATTGGCAACTACATAAACTCTGATTATCTTGATTGGGTAGGAAATGAACTTGCCAGAAAAGAGTTCGGTTTTATTTCACATTTTCGAGTTCACTTGGATAAATTTTCTTCCGAATTCAAAGAACTGGAAGATTTCAGAACAAAAGGCAGATGGTTAATTGTCGAAGGCGACGCTGAAAAAGCATTTATTGAGCGACTTGGCGAACTCAGATTTAATACCATTTATGTGAGTGGCGTAGAAAAATATGGTGGAAAAACAAATGCAACATCGGTAAGATTTAGACTTCATGTTGAAAGTCTAAATAACAGGGGATATACGGTTTCAGTTCAAGGCGACAGAGATAATAGTGAAAAAAATCGTCTTGCACAGTTTGTAAATGACGGGTTGGTTGAAAAGGAATTAACATTTCCTTTTTCAAAGGATTTTGAAGGTAGTTTTCCAGTTCCAGTATTACATCGCGCCCTACAACATACAGGGTACGAAGTACCGCTGGAATGGTTATCAGATAGATTGGCGCAAAATTCACATCCGCCAATAATTGATATGGTAGAAGCGAAAATTGGGAAGAGAATTAACAAGTTGAAGTTAGCGAGAAATCTTGCTGACGTAATGGACTATAATTGGACAGAGATAATTCAAAGGTATCAAGAAAATGAAATCGTAAAATGGCTTCAGTTCTTACGTACAGGTGAAACGTCTTAAGGCAAAAACGCACCCAACATTGCGTGCAGCGGACGGGCGGGGGGCGCTGCCCCCGCCCAAAGGGATTCTGCGCCGAAAGCAGGTTCTCTACTTTTGGGTTTTTCCCGCTAATTCCCCCGCCGCCGCTAAAGTAAACCGTTAGCCCGCTTTCCGAATAGGAGGTAGGAAAATGTATACTCGCTCGAAACTCTTTTTCTACATGAGGGGGTTATTTATCCTGATGGGTATTCTTATATCTGCATGTGGGGTTACAAATCATTCCGAGTCTCCAATTACTACTCCAGTTTCATCGCCTCAAAAAGCGCCAAATCCGCCTGCGCAGAGTATCGGACAGATAGTAATGAGTGGCACTCTGGAAAACGCCGATAACTTTGAGATCTACAAGATCAATGCCGATGGAACCGGGTTGATTAACCTGACGAACAACCCGGCGCGCGATATGCTACCTGCTTGGTCTCCCGATAAGAGAAAGATCGCTTTCACGTCCAACCGGGATGTCAAGGCACAAATCTACCTCATGAATTCAGACGGTTCGGGCGTGATCCAACTGACCAATGACGACTGGGATAAGGGCATTCCTCGTTACTCGCCCTATCTGTCCTGGTCGCCCGATGGGAAATGGATTACTTTCACGGCAATCGTCAACGACAAGCCAGATATATTTATCGTCAGGCCGGATGGCAGTGACTTGACCAACCTGACCAACAATCCCGCCAACGATCTACTGTTCTATTGGTCACCGGATGGCAAGCGTATTTTGTTTCACTCTGATCGTGATGGTACTCCACAAATATACGTAATGAACGCTGACGGCTCAGCAGTGAGCAGACTGTCAAATAATCCAGGCGTGGATGTCCCGGCTGGCTGGTCACCAGATAGCAAGCAGATTCTTTTCGATTCAAATCATGACGGGAAT
>DTPJ01000865.1 GCA_011334435.1 Candidatus Poribacteria bacterium
CAATTATCATAAGGATTAGAAAGCCATATAAAAATGAAAATGCTCCATATTTGTCATTCCCGTGAAAACGGGAATCCAGAAAAATCATAACAAAGGAATGGATTCCTGCTTCCGCAGGAATGACAAATTTATTGTTGACAAACTTTTTCATAGGTGGCATTTTGCTTTATCTAATGAGCATTTTCATATAAACACTTAATTTAGACCTTGATAAATACTGGTTTTGATTAGCATCTTAGAATTACCAATTTAATAAAAATATTTAAATAGTTGAAGGAAGTAAAAATGTTTATTGATATTCACGCTCATGCCTATCGCAAGCCATCGCCGATATTTCAATTCTGCACCCCAGAGCAGTTGCTTAAACGTTATGATGCTCTTGGCATAGAAAAAGGCGTATTGTTACCAATTGTCAGTCCAGAGATATATCTGCCACAAGCTAATGAGGACATATTAGAGATGGCAGAGCAATACCCTGACAGATTTATTCCTTTCTGCAATATTGATCCACGAGCATTAACTAATTCCGCGGACGCCCCATTAGATCGCTTGCTTCGTCATTATCGTGATAAGGGCTGTAAAGGGCTTGGCGAGGTGATGCCGAATTTGCCAGTAATGCATCCGATGGTTCAAAATCTGTTTAAACATGCACAAGATGTAGGATTGCCAGTGATATTTGACGGTTCCGATCAAATGAATGGCGATTTTGGGCTATATGACGATCCCGGACTGCCTCAATTGGAACATACCTTGCAAAAGTTTCCAAATCTGATTATATTTGGGCATGGTCCCGTCTTTTGGTCTGAGATCGGAAAATTAGAAACGCCTGCGGAAAGAGGATTTGTGTTTCGTCCTGATGGCGGTCAAGTTGGACGCCTTCCAAGCGGACCGATCAAAGAAGAAGGTGTTGTCCCTAAATTATTCCGTCGGTATCCTAACCTATACGGTGATCTATCTGATTATACAGCTTGCAACGCATTGGCACGCGATCCAGATTACGGTCCTAAATTTCTTGATGAATTCCAAGATCGTCTTTTTTTCGGCACTGATATTTGCTTCTTTGAAATGGATATACCGCTTATAAACTTGCTTTTGGATTGGCGCGATTCAAAGAAGATCAATGAGTCAGTCTTTCAAAAGATTGCAAAAGGAAACGCTATTAAATTTCTCGGACTATAATCGGACTATAATAATTCAAGTGATAATATAACATACCTTCATAGAAAAATGACGTTAAATATTAAGTTGCCCCTTAATGACCATTGTTAATTTTTCATTATATTTATTGTTTTTATCATATACGTTGATATTATGCAAACAACATCAGAAAATTACAGCCCAATTCAAATTTTAGGGAAAAGGTTATCAGCCACAGAAACACATGGAAAAGTGACCAGTGATCAGTAATTGACAGTGATTTATTCTTGTTCAATATCTTGTATTCAGTGTTTATTTTCCGAGTTATTCTGTGGCTAAATTATCTAAATTATTCTTGCCTTGATTTTGAATTGCATTCTTCTGATCTTTGCCTAAAATTTTAATTACACTCAGAAAATTATGTATTCTTAACGAACCATTCAAGCAATTTTTCTGCTTCCGATTGGTTAGGTGCCCATGTTGAATAAAATACCTTATTCGGCATCAATTCTTTGTGTGCCTGCTTGATCTCGTCCATACTTCCCCAAAACTGCACCGCTTTTCCGCCCTTTTGAACGCGTTTAAACAAGTCTATATAATTGCTATGTCCGCCATAGCCTGCACCCGGGACATAGGACATTGTGTGCAATCCCTTGCTCGCTATCAAATCGTCTGCATGAATCAAAGCACCGGGTCCGTCCCAATGATAGACGACATGCTTGACAATCTCCGCTTCTTCTTCAAGAGCTGGAAGAACCCATCTGTGGAACATCTCAGGGCTGATCATGCAACTGAAATCGCATTGAAGATATGCAGCGCCTTCCATAGAATAAATGCCATGACAATATCCATTTTCTCTCATTCTGCCAGCTTCACTGATAGCGTCCCAGAGTTTAGGAAAGATCGCCCTTGCATCTGCCATAGCTCTATCAATTAATTCAGGACAATCAATAGTATCCTCACATAACCTTTGAGGACCTCTTATCGCAGCGAGCAAATCCATATTTGTATGGAGATCAAGCGGACAAATTGCCATTTTCCCAGCTAATTTCTCGCCTGCTTTGCGATAAAATTCAAGCATCCTTTGCCATAGTGGATTATCTTCTTTCAAAGTGATCGGCAGTGATTTTTCCCAATCGTCAACATAAGGGACAGACCAATTTGTATCGCCAGAATCTTTACTCCATCTAAACTCTGCACCAGTGAAAACTGCGACCTCATCGGGACCAAAACTTGGGTTAAATGTTGGAACCGCCTCTCCGCCGTAATATGTAGCCCTTGCAGATTGGATCGCCCTGTCAATTATATCGTCCATATCGCCGAAAACTCGTTCATAATAATTGCTTCCCCTTGCACCTTTAACGCCCTCTTTTGGGGCTGTAACCATGATCACTGGACGGTCAATAATATCTCCAGCATAAAAAGCTTCCAATCGTTTTACCGCTTCCTCTAAATCAGGTTTAAATTCAAGCGGTGTGGGTTTCTTTTTATTTTCGCTCATTAAAAGATTTTCCTCCACATAATTACTGAGAATAGTCATTTATGTAATAAAACTGCTTGTGTGACTATTTGAACTGCGGAAGCCATTTCTTCTCAGCTTCAAACATTTCATCTACCATCTCTTTAATTCTCGGCAAAGTCAACATAGACCCTGCAAAAGGATCAACAGCAACTGCTTGATATAAAAGCTCTTTATTTCCCGTCAGACCTGCGGAAACCGCTAATTCCTGAACGTTGATGGACATACGGTTAATGGCTGCACACCCTATCGGCAGAGGACCTGGCGATGTCGGCTGAATCCCGTTTCTGTCAACGAGACACGCAAGCTCAACGATACAATTTTGAGGCAGATTTGGGATCAAATGTGCAGATGGCGAATCTATTGAACTTCCCGGTGGTCCATAATTTGGAACATTGCCATAAATAACTCGTTTTGTATCTGTCTCCATTGAATGGATAATGTATGCAGCATATTCACCAGAACAGGTCAACGGTGCCTTTACCTCTTCAATCCATTTCTCTTGCCCTGCGAAGTCATGATGTAAACAGATTTGATAATAATCCCAACGCTCTTTTATGTAGGATTTTATCATATCCTCATTCTTTCGGAACCACATTACATATTCGCTACCATGATGACTGGATTCTGTGTGGAAATATCCAAATGTCCGCATTATCTCAGTTCGGACTCTTTCATGGTAATATACGTCGCCATGATCAACTGCAAGATCAGGCTGTTTTCCAATATAAGCACCATCAGAGAGACCTACACCAGGTCCGGGTGATGGATATTTTTCAAACATAATTCTGCGAAGCTCAGGATATACGTCTTTCCCTTTATGGCGAAATTCAGTAAACCATGCTTGATGGTTAATTCCATAACATTTATAGCTTATCTCGTTATAAGGTATTCCGAGATGAGATGCAAGCATCCATGATGTCCCTTGGACACTGTGACAGAGACCAACACACTTTATGCCAGTAGTGGAGACCGCCCAACAGTTTATTGACATCGGATTAGCATAATTTATCATCAAAGCATCAGGGCAGACTTCTTTCATATCCTTGCATACGTCTATATATGCAGGTATTGATCTAACTCCTCTGAAAACTCCGCCGGGTCCTAAAGTATCACCTACACATTGATCTATTCCATATTTGCGTGGAATTTCAACATCAGGAGTATATGCCTCTATTCCGCCAACTTGCCAAACGATAATGACATAATCCGCACCATCAAGCGCAGCACGGCGATCTGTTGTCGCTTCCATTTTCGTAGGCAGATTAAGCCTGTTGATTACCCCGCTGAGTAATCTATATGAACGATCAAGATTATCTTTGTTAATGTCCATTAAAGTTATTGTTGAATCTTGAAGCTCAGGAAAAGACAAAATATCAAGCGTTATTCTGGCAGGAAAACTATATCCACCAGCACCCATAAAAGTTATCTTCGGCATAAAACTTTCCTTTCTTATCATTACTAAAATATTTATAGGATATTTAATTGTTCTTTATCGCTTCTATCGGCATCCAAATTCCTCCCGTCTGCTCTGCAATAGCTCTTTGAAACGGTTCATCTACGCCGATAACATCTACGATAACCTTTGACCTTTTCGCTTCTTTGAGGACATCAGAAGCGGAATAAGTCCCTTTGACATACTCATCAGTGATAAAAATAAAATGTCTTGCTGCACCACTTCGGAACTTGACCTTCTTAAAAGCCCGCATAAGTGCATCAAGTGGTCTTTCACCTCCGCTGACTTTTATCGCGCGAAGGACATCTCTGATTTCCTCCACATCATGAGTTTGCTTAGTTATTTCTACATCCGTTCCAAGCCAATCAAACAGCTTGTTATAGTGAAATGTTACTACGCCAAGCGTAAAATCAAGATTAGCCTCTCGGAAACTCTCTATCATCCAATTTAGATGCCTTCTGACATACTCTATATCATCTTCCATACTTTCGCTTATATCAATGATGAATGTTACATCAATTTTCTTCTGGTTTCGGCTAACAATATTCTTTCCGATCTCCTGAAATGCTTTGACGAAAGGCATTTCTGCATCGGTATATATTTGCAATTTCTCTCTAACTACGTTATCTTTCGGTTTAATATTGCGTTCTTGTGTTTTTATTATCTTCCCTGAATCAGCAATGCTTTTTCCGCTTGATAATCCGCTACTTTCTAATCCTCTTCCTATGCCATCTCCTCGTAAAGTGTTCTTTTGGAAAGGATCAGATGACGATGAAATAGATGGTGAATTTGAATATAATCCTTTTTCCGAAATATCTGGGACTGCCAATGGTAAAGCTGGATTATTTCTTGGCTGTATTGTGAAATTCATCTGCCTTTTTGGGACTTCTGTTGGATAAAACTCATTGTTAGAAATATCTGTTTTCGTTATGGTAATTCGCTTTAATGGCTTTTGATCTCTTTCCATAATCTCAATCTTCTTGTTAAACATTGTTGGTAGAAGGCTTTCATCTGGCGGAACTTCTACGAGATCAACACCTAATGCTTTCGGAATATCAGAAAAAGTGCTATATAACGAAGCACCCTTCATAAATACAAAAAGGGAAGCATGCAAAAAAATGGAGATCAGAAATGCAATCTTAAAATTTTTTGACCATTTAAGCATTTCTTATCCCCTCTTATTCAAATTTCGGCTTTTGGACATGAGTATATAATTCTATTTCTCTAATGGTCGCATTACCATAGGTGAAAACGTCATATAGGTCAACCCTAACTCTATCTCTGCCCATTTGTATATATTCGGTTCTTTGGTTTATTATTCTGTCATTTTTTGCTGGTGTTCTTGTGGTCATAACTCCATCACTTTCAGCCCTACTGACGATTAATTTTATTCTATCTGTTTTAAATTTTATCCGATGATCAAACCTTGGAATAGTCATTTTATATTTATCTGAATACGCTTTCTGCCTTCCTGCATTAGGACCCATACTCCCTACTGATACCCATTTCTTATTTTTACTATCCCAACAATAGATGTTATAAGCTACCACGTTTCCGCTATATATCACTATCCTGTTTATCTCCTTTTCTTCTGGCAAAATCAAAGTGTATTCGCGATTCGGCATTTGCGTAACTCCGAAGGTGTCCATTTTTCCATCATTAATTTCTGGTGGAATAGCCTTAGTGCCATTAGAAGCTAATGCAAGATTTTCGCTCCAAGATTCTGTGAACATAGGCGAAAACTTGGAAGAACAGCCCGAGATCAAAATTAAACAGTAAAAAAACAAGATACAAATCATTACAGCTTTTGAATAAAATAACATTTAAATCTTACCTCTTTTAGTAGTGAATAAAATTATTGTCTTATCTCTAATTATAAATTATCTTGAACATTAGTTCAACAAAATTCGTTATAGAAAGGATTGGCAGGAGTTTATAATTATTGGAAATAAGGGAAATAAAAAAGTTTAGCTTGCTAAGATAGAATTAATAACGTCAATAAATAAAATAAAACCTCAACCAAAGACAAAAAATGCCTTGGTTGAGGAACAAAATTCAAGACTTTTTCTAATATGTGATTTTCAATAGCCAACCTCGCCCAGGTTGGACATTTATCCTATCAGATAACTGAAATGTCGCTTCTTCTTGAAAGTTAGCGATAGCAGGGGCGTAAATTTTAGCTTTTTGACGATCTATGTTCAGAGAATCCCAGTCAATCTCTAACTTACAATCAACAGGTTCTTTTGCCCAACTTGCGATAGCAATCAACATATCATTATTTTTAACATAGGCGGTCGCCAAAATGTCCTTATTATCTGTCTTGACGGGACAAGATTTATCCCAATAGCCGATCATCTTCGCATCTTGTATGCCGAAATCATCCCAGATTTTCCATATAGGTCTTGGGTCACCTGAATATGGAAATCTTGTTGTCATCCCATAGATCATGCCTCGCCATTGATTGCCTCCGCCTTCAAGCATCTCACTGAATAAACCGAAAGGTATCCCCGAGATTTCCACTAACCAATATTCTGGGGACTCGTTATAATCAAAACCTTCGCCGATCCATAAGCTATCAACATAAGGCAGATGTTCCATATACATATTAAGGCAATTTGCCCATCCAGCCATATCGTTGAAATGATTCCAAGAATGGACATCTATAAGACAACCCTCACGATAACGATCTAAAACCTTTCGGGTCCGCTTCATTATCTCCCTATCATAGCCTATATCATCAATATATAAACCATCTATTTGGACATGCTCCAATAGCCATCTTAACCCTTCTAAATAATAGTTATGCCATCTTGATAGCCCCGCAGTTACAAGGGCAGAATCCACATCTACATCGGAGAACCAATGATGCCAAGCTGGCGAATAATCAGAGACAAGATGCTCTTGAAGCCAAGAATAACCTCCACCTGCACCTTTAACGAAAATTTCATCACCTATGTTCAGCAACGCAGGCAATTCTACAACATGATTGCTTAATTCTCGCAGAGTATAGTATATCTTTACTTTTAGCCCTTTATCGTGTCCTTCTTTGACATAGTCTTTTAACTTATCAACTGCGAAAAATGGATA
>DTPJ01000030.1 GCA_011334435.1 Candidatus Poribacteria bacterium
ATCTTTTGTGCCTGACAAAAGGTCAATCCGCCAAGATATTGCCTTGACTGACCCTGCACCAAGAGTTTTCAATTGCTCTTGCTGGTTCATAAGCCTTGATACTGAACTCGCCATTTCTGAATTGAAGTATAGAAACATCTGTCCATCTCTAAAAACCTTGTTATACGATGATATATATTTAGGGTCTGCGGTTATTGACGGTTCTTGATCTTTATACACATTTACAACCGCCTCAAACTCTTTTTGTCCCGGAGCGAAAATGAATAGGTTCTCCAAAAAGGCAAATCTGGACTCTGGTTTTACGATACCATAAGAGATACCTTGATAAGTTCCTGCATTAGGCACGATCTCGGTTTTCTTTTCGTCTGTCAGTATTTGGATAATCTTTTGGGCTGTTTCCAATAAATTCCTTGAATCGCCAAGATCAACTATGATCGTTTGAGAGTCCATTTTTGATGGGTCTATGCTTACAACTGCTATCTCATTAACTGATGGCGAAACTAATTTCCACACATTGTTTATTATTAGCTTGCTCATAAATGATTGATTAGAAGCATCTTTCTTTATCTGTTCTTTTGCATATTTTCCGATCTCTTGCCAAACCGACGATTTTTCCATAGCATTAGCGATTCTTGATACATCGCTTAAAATAATGCAAGACGCAGAATAAGCAGGTATAACGTTTTCTGTTGTTATTGCATAAGTGCTATTGACTAAAGAAAACGCTATGATAAATAAAATAATTAAAACTGCAAATTTACGCTTATAGAATTCCATTGTAATACTCCTTGACAGTATTTTACATTTTCGCCATTAATTTTGCAAGATTAAACTGATTAAAATCCCTCACTGCGAAGGTCTTTTTCAAGCACAGAAGTTAAAAGTTTTATGCTATTTTCAACATCATTCATATCAACCATTTCAGAAGGGGAATGGACATACCTTGTAGGGATAGATATAACACCAGAAGGCACGCCTCCACGAGTTCGCTCTATTGAAGACGCATCAGTCGCACCACCAATAAGCACTTCAAACTGATAGGGGATATTCTGTTCTTTTGCAATCTTGACAAGTAAATCTCTCACTTTTGGGTTTGCTACAATTCCGCTATCTTTGACTTTTATGGCAGGTCCCTTGCCAAGAGATACATCCATTGTCGGCGATTCTGGCGTATCACCTGTTCGTGTGACATCAACAGCGATGCCAATATCGGGGTCAACTGAATAAGCAGACGCTGTTGCACCTCTAAGACCGAGTTCCTCTTGGACGGTGAAAACAAAATGGACTTCATTTGGCGAATTTTTTAATCTTTTTGCGGTTTCTATAAGGACAGCACAACCGATCCTATCGTCAAAGGCTTTTGCAACGATCCTATTGCCGAGATCAACACAATCTTGTCTGAAAACGGCAAAATCACCGACAGAAACTTTGGATTCTGCCTCTTCTTTTGATGAAACTCCGATGTCAATGAACAATTTATCTACCCCAGCAGTTGCAGGATCGCCTTTTTCTGCGTTTATAACTCCGATTAAGCCATCTTTGAAGACTACTCTCATACCTGTAAGCCTGAAAATCGCAACTCCGCCGACAGTATCAAATCTCAAAAAGCCGTCTTTGTCTATGTGAGTTATGATAAGTCCGATCTCGTCAGCATGTGCAGCAAGCATAACTTTTGCCCCTGCACCTTTTTTAACAGCTATTAATGATCCAAGTTTATCAAATTTAACTTCATCTACATAAGGGGCGATCTCCTGTTTTATAATTTCAGTGACTTTTCCCTCAGATCCAGAAGGTCCATATTCCTCTGCAAGCCTTTTGATTAAATCCTTCATTCTTTATTTTTCCTTTCATTGAAAAAGATCATTAAAAAGCATCTTTAAGTTTTCTGATTGGAGACCTGTATCCGCGCTGAACCATTATTTGATGGTATTTTTCACCCTCATTCAGAGTAATAAAACCCGCATATACAGAATCTCTTAATACACCGATTGTACCAGAAAGTGCAATATTTAACATTATAGCATAATGTCTAGCGTCATTGTCATCAGTTAAGAATAACCATTTCCTTTTTTGAGCAATAGCAATGCATGAAGCTTCACCTAAATGTAATGATTCTGCTGATTCTAAAAAAGTGTTCATTTCAGATATTTCAACACTGGTAATAAGTAACCATTTTTCCTCCTCTATTATTTGTTTTGCATGATTTAAGAAACTATAACCATAGTTTAAGCCGTTCTCAAGTTCCTGATATACTTCCGATGATATATAGACATTACCAAAAAGTTTTCTAAGAAGATCAAGCCTATTTATTAAAGAAAGATTCGTTATAACGGTGTTATTTGCGATTACGCTCACAAGTAAATCTCCATATTGTTTCACAATCTTTTTGTAGTTCCTCAATTGTGAGCGGTGCAAGTCTTAATGGTATTCCATTTTCATTAAGTGCATCTCTCATAGCTTCCCATGGAACACCTGCAATCTCTGCTGCTTTGCCTATTGATATATTCTCATGCTGATATCTATATAGGGCTAACTTCATTCTATATTCTGGATTATTTTTTAATAAATTTTCTAATGCATCGGATAATGCCTCCTCCTCAGATTTATATATCCCAGATTCAACCAAACCTTTTATGCTATTGTTAATCTCCTTTAATTTCAATGTCCTTCACCTCTTACTATTTACTAAGCGAGTTTGACAGATTTTTGAAATACATCTTTATCTGTTCCCTGTATTGTAAAGGTATTTTCTCCTGAATTGATGGCGAAAACATAGTATCTAACTTTTTCTGCACTTTATTTGCATCGGCGGGCAGTTCTGTCGGCGGTCTATTAGCTATCAGATCACGTCCAACTTTGGCTTCCCTCTTTTTATCAAAATCTTCTGTTTTCATAGATTTTTCATATTCCAATAGCCTTGTCAATATCTGTTTTTGCCTGTCAATAGTCTCACGATCAACATACCCATTTTTTAATGTCCGCTCCACTTCTTGCATTTCCTTTGCTATTTCTTCAAGACTGCCCATCTTCTCTTTTAACTGATCTAATTTTTCTGAAAGCCTTTCTGATGCCTCTCTGATAAGCGATTGTTCCGCTGCAAGTTTCTCAAGCAAATCTTCAAGTGACGGAGTAGTGCCTTGTTTTCGCATTTGCCCTTCTGCCTCTTGTGTCGCTTGATTTAATTGTGACTGCTGATCGGCAAGCTGACGGAGTTGTTCCATAAAATCATCCATACTTGCCATAGGCATTGCCTGAGAATTTATCTTGTCAATGCTATCTAACATATCCTCTATCGCCTTATTGATCATAGATAGCGAATTTCTCTGAATTGGCTCTGCGACAGATGGGAGTTTATCTTCCATCGCCTTTGCAGACCTCTGCATACTATTTGCCACTTTTTCAAGATTCCAAACTAATTCTGGCGTGATCGCAGGATTTTTATGGCTTAAATCTTTAAGGCTCTTAGCTATCTTGGCAACGCTATCTGATAATGAAAGCTGATCAACAGCAAGCGAATCTATAATTTCCTTTTCCTTTGGCAACATCGCCTCTCCACTGCCTTTTATATTAGATGTGGATTTTGTGATCTCCTCGTGTCTATATGACGCATAAAGGCTCTTTTGTATTGCATCTCTTAAAGCGTTTATTGTCTCTCTTGTGTCCTGCCCTTTTAGCATATCTAATGCTGTCTGAACATCATCTTGGAATTCTGTCAATCCTGAAAGGGCATCATTCTGATATGGCAGAGATTCTTTTGGTCTGGCACTTTTTAGCTCTGTGCTTGCTTGACTCATCTTATCTGTTGTCTTCCGTTGTGACGCTCTTTGGCTAAGTTGCTTTATCAGTTCAGAAATGCCTGTTTTCGCTTCATCTGCCATATTGTCAATGTCTTTTTGCAACTGATCAAACTGATTTTTTATGCGGTTCTCTCGGTTAGATAACTCGTTTGACTTAGCTTTAATGTCATCTTTATCACTTTTTATCAATTGATCTGTCTTGTCAATCGTATCTGATTGCTGTTTTATCAATTCCTTCGCTTGATTTGATATAACTTCTAATTTTTGTCCGATCTTCATATTTTTGAAAAGGTCAATTATGCGATCTAACTTTTCCATTATCTCTTCTTGCTTAATGCTTGCCAACGATAGGTCTTTTTGTTGTTCTAACGCACTTGACTTATTTAACGCTTCTGATAACTTTCGCATTAATTGTTTCATCTCATCTGTTGCGATCTCGTTTATCAAATCTTTTATCTCTTTGACTTTATTTAATAGCTCGGTGCTAATCAATGGGTTTTCTTCCATTTTTTTAGTAGTCTCTTCTATCTGCTGTGCGATAGATTTAACTTCCTCTTCTATCTTTTTTTGCAAGTCAACAGCTTTTTCTAATTCTTTTTTCGCAGACCAATCCATCTGATCTTTTGATTTAAGTTCCTTGATTATATCGTCAATGGCTTTTTTGGCGTCGTCCTGTTTATTCAGGGCATCTTCCATAGCTGATTCTTGTTTTTGTTGTTCTAATTCCGCTTCTTTATATATCTCATAAAGCGATGGAAAACGGGCTGTGTAAACCTGCGATCTGCCGATATTTGGACCGCTTACATTGTCATTATCTGTTGCCTCTATATAATATGTCACAACATCATCAGGGAAAAGTTGGATCGGTGTAAGATCCCAGATATGTTTTAGTGTTATAGAATTCTGCCGACCGTCATAATTTCCCAAAAAAATATTCGCTTTTTCCTTTTTGCCCTCTATTTCATAATTCAATTTTAGACTTGTGATGCCGTGATCATCGTCAGTTTCTATTTGCAGTGGAACTTTCATATCACTGCCTATGGTTATATTCATAACAGGCTCTATTATCCTTACTTTTGGCGGTTGATCTGGAATTGCGTTGATCGTATATCTTACAGGATCGCTATTCTTTAGCCCATCAACATCAATGATGCTAATATAGTATGACCCACTTTGCTTGACTATGAAACTTCCATTTAACGTCCTTGATCTATAAATATCTAACTTATTTTTGACTTCTGATTCACTACTTGCATAGATAAAGACAATGGATGCAGACGCAATATCCTTGTTAGTATCAGCTTTTATGACAGCCTTAGTCCCAACAGGAGCGGAAATATCGCCATAATTAGGGCTAAGCGATTGTGTGCCTATCCCTGTATATTTTGGATAATACAAATCAACCTGTAAATTGACAATAACAGGTTTTTCTGCCACTTTTATATGATATTTTGCAGATTCTACATTTCCGACGGAGATATAATAATCCAAAGACCTGCGAATGTTGTTCAGATTGCCATAATAGGATTTGTTCCCCGTTAAAGACGGATTCTTTTGTGTAAGGATTACTCTTTGCTGTTCGCCATCCTGGGGATTAACATTCAATATCACATCTTCTTTCAATAAGCCCTTGATTTCAGCTATTATCTCAACGTTACTGCCGGGTTCTACGGTGATATTTCCGGGCATAACATTAGAGATTTCCGCATTATTGATTAAATTATCATCAAGAAGTGGGTTAGCAAAAGCATAGAGCGAATGGCTAAAAGCTGATGGGAAAAATATCATAACTAAAATAATCGGAATTAGGCACAAAAACATAATTAAAGCTGAATTTTTAAGCCTTTTCAGATCGTTCAGTATAACCTTTCGTTTATCTATTTCACCAAATATAGCCCTTGCCTCTTCTATTGTCATTTTGATAAGGTTTTCAGAATACCCATATTTGTTTTCAGATAGCACATTCCAGAGTTGCATTGATGCGATAAGCCTATCTTGGAATTGGGGATAGAGTTGCTCAACTCTGAATGCCATTCGCTCAACAGATATTTTAGCGATCAAAGCTCTGATAAAGAAGAAATATGCTGAATATAAACCGCATAAGCAGAATAAGATCACAAATATAAAGCGGATCAATTTCGGCAAATGCAGAATCCCACCAAAGACAAACCACAATAGGATAAGGATTAAAATTGATGATAGCCACAAAGTTAGTCCTTTAAGGCTTATAAAGAGCCATTGCTTCCATCTGAGTTTGTCAATTTCCTTTTTGAGGATTTGATAGGAATTCTCAGCATTTTTTAGCGTTGGTATATATTTTTCTGAAATAGTTGTATTTGATATACTCATAATGTTTTGTTTAGGATTTATACTTTTTATAACCTGTCAATTATTCTCACTCACCAGTGAGCATTAGATACTGTGGGCTTCGAGATAACGTAATTTTTTCGCCGTTCCAATCTTGTCTTTTTTCACCATACATATCAATCAAAGTTCCCTTATTTTTTTCAACACTGATCTTTATTTCATGGTCATCTTTCGTCGTCCAAAGTGCTATTGCCTCATTTTTGTCATTTGTCAGCTTTAATGCGAAATCATCACTATTCCCAAGATCAATCCTTTCAACGATAGAATATCCATTAAGGATTTTTGATAGAGCCTTTACTGCTAAATAGGCTTTCTTAGGATTTAGATCATGCGTCATTGTGCCGAAGTGATGTTCCCTTTCGTTTGGATCAGTTCCATCATTTTTCCAATCATACCAAATATTAACGGGGATACCTTGATAATGGTTGATAAGAAACATTCGGACAAGATATTGTGCTTGCTGTTCCTCTGTTATGGGATTTTTGTCCCAATTTATATTGGAATAACCCCATTCGCCTGATATTATCGGGATATTCTTTTTGGTATATTTACTGATTAACTCTCGCAGTTTTGCATAATCGCTTATTACGGTTTCGGGATTTTGTGCTCTATACGGATGGACAGTCAATGCGTCAATCCAATCAAGTAATCCCTTCTTAAAACATCCTTCCAACCATTCCATAGGTATTCCAGAAGTCGCAGGGGCAACTATTATCGCCGATGGCACGGACTTTTTCACTCGTGATGATGTCTCTTCAACAAGGGCGCAATAATCATCTATGCTTGGTTGCGGATTCCAAAAATGACCGAGGTTTGGTTCATTCCAGATTTCCCATAATATATCCTTGCCCTCATATCTTTTAACTGCGGTCTCAGCGAACTTGGCAAAGGCAGAACGTCCTTCTGATGTCCTGACGGAGTTGCTTTCTTCATATAGTTTATTGCTATAATCTAATATATATAATGGGCGAATGCCACGACTGAGACATCCTTC
>DTPJ01000470.1 GCA_011334435.1 Candidatus Poribacteria bacterium
CAAGCGTCTGCAACGGATTGTTTCCCTGTAAACTCCTTTATGGATTCATCTACCATTATTTGTGCTACATCTCTATTAATCGTATTTACGCCATCTGTTGCTTCTGGATGGTGGGCTATTACAACCTTGCTCAGACCTTCAACAGGTGTCTGAGCCGAACTAATTTTAGTTCCAAAAGACCTCGCTAAAACAACCCCACCTACACCGACAACGACCTGTTTTAAAAAAACCCTCCTTGTAATAGCTTCCATCGTCTATACCTCCTTACCTTTTATTTATTTTTTCATAGAATGGAAAAAACAAATGGATAATAAAAAGGTTGAAAAATTGTATCCCCCTATATATCACGATGAGAAAATATTCAAAATGTTTTTTATTTTTCAAATCATTTTCACGATCAACCCCCTTTTCTCATATTTTTCATGGCAAGCAGAACACTCGGTAATACCATCACCTGCTGAAAAATCCAGTTTTACGCCACATCGGCATATCCAACCCGCTATCTTTGCAGGATTTCCATAAACAAGTGCAAAATCAGGGACATCTTTTGTCACAACTGATCCTGCACCAACGAAGGCATATTGCCCTATTATATGCCCACATACAACTGTCGCATTAGCACCAATTGTGGCACCTTTCTTCACAAGAGTTGGAAGGTATTGATCTATCCCTCTGCGTATTTCTGCTCGTGGATTTATAACATTGGTAAACACCATAGAAGGTCCGCAGAAGACGTTGTCCTCAAGTGTTACGAGATCATATATTGAAACATTATTTTGTATCCTTACATTATTGCCTATTTTTGCTTTTGAACTGACAAAGACATTTTGTCCAAGGGAACAATTTTCGCCTATCTGTGCGCCACTGCTGACATGACAAAAATGCCATATCTTTGTCCCTTTACCAATGACTGCACCCTCGTCAACAACAGATGATTCATGCACAAAGTAATCTCTATTCATTTCATTCTCCAACTGGTATAGGTATCCCACCATTCTTTAATGATTTTTGGGCTGAATGTAATACCTTCACAACTTTAAGCCCATCTATTCCATCGCTTCTTGGTTGTTTATCGTTAATTATACAATCTATAAAATGCTGACATTCAAGTCTAAGTGGTTCAACCATTTTAATATATGGGACGACAACATCGCCAAATCTCAACACCAATGATTCACCAAATGACCCGGGTGAACTATTATTTTCAACGCCTTTATCATAAACCTTGATCATTTCCGATGTATCCATGTCATTAAATACCGCCATCTTTTTACTGCCGACAATTGTTGTCATCCTTATCTTATGTGGGTCAAGCCAACTTAACTGGACATGAGCCATAATATTATTTGGAAATGTCATGTTAAGAAATGCCACATCTTCAATACCGTCTTGTATATATGATTTCCCAATTGCATTGACCATAACGGGTTCAGATTCTAACAAATACATAATTATAGAAATATCATGAGGGGCAAGACTCCATAAAGCATTCTCATCTTTTCTTATGCGTCCAAGATTTACTCGTTGTGAGTAAATATAGTAGATTTCTCCAAGCTCATTATTTTGGATCATCTGTTTTAGTTTTTCAATAGCAGGGTGATATTCCATAAGATGCCCTACCATCAGTTTAACATTCTTTTCTTTGGCAAGCCTGACTAAGTCTTCTGCATCTGGGATATTCAGGGTAAGCGGTTTTTCAACAAAGACATGTTTATTATTCTGGATAGCTAATTTAGCGAATTCATAGTGCTTAATTGCTGGTGCTGATATTATAATTGCTTGGATTTCAGGATCATCAATTAAATCTGAATATTGCTTAGTTGTCTTGATTCCAGGATATTGACTTTGAACGTTTTTTAAGCTTTTTTCATCAATGTCACAGCATATCTTCATCCAGCATTTGTCAAGTTGAGTGAAATTTCTTAAAAGATTTGGTCCCCAATAGCCTATACCTACCATTCCAAGAGTTACTTTATCACTTCTTGTTTCCAATTTCATCCCCTCTTTTTACAATTGAAATAAGTTCATTACAAAAATTATTTGAAAGTAACCGATTTGTAAAACAGACTGTTGATTTTTTTGTGAAATAGCAATTGATTTCTGTAATTAAATTTGACAAGTTAAAAAATTAGGCTACTGATATATACTAAAAACTAACTACTTATTTTCTTTCATTCAGAACGGTTACGAAGACGCATCTTTTGTTCTGCCAAAGCCTCTCGCAATTGTTCCTCAGTTATAATTCCAAACTCTATCATAATTTCACCTAATAATTTATGTTTATAGTCAAATATATGGATTTCCTTCTGTTTCTGTAGACATCTATCAAGTTGTGATGGTGTTAGATAACCTAATTCTATGAGAATTTCGCCAACTTTAAGAGGTCTTTTTTCGGGAAATACATCTTGTATGAGTCCTTCACTGAAACTATGGATTTTGGATAAAACGTTTTTTAGAGCCAAATCTGTATTGTGCATTCTACTCACAAGGCTTTGAAACAATTCTATAGCAAATTGAAGATTAGTTTGCATTCTATATATAAGTTCTTCCATACTCATAGATATTAAAAGTGTTCTGCCGATAGCTGTTGCAGTTACGGATCTTGGAACGTTGGCAAACATAGCATTTTCACCAAAAATATCGCCTTTTCCTAATATGTTTATGGTAACTCTTCTGCCGTTGATCTGTTTAGTAATTTCAACTTTTCCGCTTTCTATAATGTAAACATCTTTTCCGAGAGAATTCTCTTCAAAGATCACCTTACCATCTTCAAAAGCCAAAATACGACCGCCACTAGCTTTGGTATCCATTAATACTCCCTATTATTCGCAAATCGTTAAGATCGCGAACATGTAAACCGTATGGAATTTCAGAACCTTCTAGTCTTCATCATCTATCAATATTTCTCTTGACTGTTTGCCCATATTGGGACCGACTATCCCTTCCGCTTCCATATCTTCTAAAAGTTGAACAGCACGATCATAACTTATGTTTAGTTTTCTTTGCAAGAACGACGTAGAAGCGGTTTGATGTTTTATCACCAATTTTACAGCCTGTTCATATATATCATCATCGGAATCATCTTGCGATTCTTCCTCATCAATATCGGAAATATCGTTATCGCTTGGCAGTGCATTTTGTTGAGTAAATTCTACAATTCTTTCAATTTCTCCTTCACTTATATAACATCCTTGTATCCTAATAGGTTTTGCAGTATTAACATCCATGAAAAGCATATCGCCTTTTCCAAGTAGATTTTCTGCACCGTTCATATCAAGTATTGTTCTAGAGTCCACTTTTGAAGCTAATCGGAAAGATAATCGGCAAGGCAAATTAGCTTTTATAATACCAGTGACCACATCCACAGATGGTCGTTGTGTTGCAACAAGCATGTGAACTCCTGCTGCTCTCGCTATCTGAGCTAACCTTGTTATTGATGCTTCAACATCTGTGCTTGATACCATCATTAGATCAGCTAATTCATCTATTATGATCATGATATAAGACATTTTTCCATGAATGAGATTGTCCTCTTCTGCGGGTTTTCCAATTACTTCGGGATGCTCGTCCATATACTTATTATAACTTTCTATATTCCTTACACCAATGTCTGCTAATCTTTTATAACGTTTATCAACTTCTCTGAGCGCCCATCTAAGATAAGCAGGCGCCTTTGTGCTGTCAGTTACTACAGGTGCTATAAGATGAGGAATACCATCATAAAGACTAAGTTCAACTCTTTTAGGGTCTATCATCAAGAATCTAAGCTCATCAGGTGTCATTCTGAAAAGCATACTAGCGATTACACTGTTGATAAACACGCTTTTTCCCGATCCAGTTGTCCCTGCTACTAATAAATGTGGCATTGTAGCTAAATCAGCGACGATTGGTGTGCCAGAGATGTCTTTTCCAAGTGGAAGTGGAAGTCTTGCTTTTGTATTTCTAAATTCCTGTGATTCCAATACCTCTCGTAACCCGACTTGCATGACCTTTTCGTTAGGGACCTCAATTCCGACAACGCCAGCACCAGGGACAGGAGCAACAACTCTAACACGAGTTGCTCTTAACACCAATGCTAAATCATCAGATAAATTGACAAACTTACTGACCTTTACTCCCGGACCAGGTTCAACTTCATATCTCGTAACAGCAGGACCTCTGTTCACCCGAAGCACTTTCGCGTCAATATTGAAATCCTTAAAACTTCTTTCTAATATTCTTGCAGTTTCTTGAAGCATGCTTTTAGTTAGTTGCTCATTTTCAGGTATGTTTTTGTTCAAAAGCGATAATTTCGGCAAAACATAAGGACCAACTGTGCTTGGATTACGCAGGTATAGTTCATCATCAGTTTTATCTTCGTAACTCTCAGAAAGAACGACAGTAGTATCTGAAACTGGCTCAGTTGAAACAGGCTTTTGCGTCTTGGCACTTGTAGATGGTGTAATAGTGCGATGCTTTTTTCTAACAGATATTGGTTCTTTTCTTCTGAGTTTAGTATATATTGTATAAAATATATGTCTAACAGTTAATTCTGCTGATAATGTTATGCCAAGAATAAAAAATACTAATCCAGATAACAATAGTCCTGGAGTTCCTATTGTCCTTTTGCATAATTTATTCAACCCAGAACCTAAAATCCCAGAAGTTAAATAAGGTTCATTTGATAAGAGGCTCATTAGCATTAATCCGCTTATAATAAGACAAACCGTCCCAAAAAGCCCTGATAATATACCGCGTTTTCTATCTAAAAAGAGACTTACACCCCAATAGCAGATTATGATTACTAAAAGGTATGAAACATATCCGATAAATTCAAGAAGATCATATTTTAAGCTATTGCCTATGCTTCCACCAAAACCTATAAGGCTAATAAGCATCCAGATCGCGAAAATTACAATCAAAACTCCGATTATTTCGTTCCAATGCTCTTTTTTAATGCGCCCAAATAGGCTCATTTCAATCAACTCCTAATGCAGAAGTCTATTGATAGATATGTCTCAGATCATCCAAATTATTAAAAGTTTCTATATTGAATTACATCCATAATTGCCACAGCAAAGTAATTATGCCGATAGCCCAACAGTAATAGGCAAATATAGAGAAACGACCCTGCTTTAGAATCTTAACAAGTAAACTAATAGAAATATATCCGACAACAAAAGCAATTAAAACCCCAACTATGACGGAAATGATCGGCACATTGAAGCTATCAACGTCGTTCAATTCTAATATTGTAGCACCGAATACTGCGGGCAAAGAAAGCAGTAATGAAAATCTTGCAGATTGTTCACCATCTATACCTACCATCAAAGCAGTTGATATGGTTGACCCAGAACGTGAAATACCGGGCAAAGCAGAAATCCCTTGAACAACTCCGATTATTATAGCTCTGATAGTGTTAAGTTGCTTTCCTCTTTGACCAACTCTTGCTGAAAGCCAAAGAATTATCCCTGTTATTATAAGCATTATAGAGACAATTAATGGATCAGAAAATGCTTTTTCTACGGTCTTCTTTAATATCAAGGCTATTATTAACGTTGGTATTGTGCCTACTATTATATACCATGCAAATAATCTTGCCGATTTTTTAGTTTTATAATTGCTATTCCTATAAATTACATTGGGATCGCGTCCAAAAATTGATGAAACAATATCCCAAATATCTTTGTAGAAAAAAACAATTATCGCTAAAAGAGTGCCAAAATGTAACATCACGTCAAAAAAAAGCGGAGGCTCTGTTACATTTAAAATAGATTGTGCTAAGACAAGATGACCAGAACTACTTATTGGCAAGAATTCTGTCAACCCTTGCACTACACCTAAAATTATTGCTTTTGTTAGTGTCAAATCACTCTCCTATGTAGTTATTAGCTTTAAATTTTTTAGAAATTTCAAAAATAATATAAGATTAATCTCTGAATACTTAATCATTAGATTTGCCTGTATGTCCAAAACCGCCTTCACCTCTGGCAGTTTCATCAAGGTTATCATACTCAATAAGATCAGCTTTTACTATGGGAGAAATAACCATTTGAGCGATTCTATCACCTCTATTAACGACAAAAGGTTCTTCCCCGAAATTAAATAATATGACCTTGATCTCCCCGCGATAATCAGAGTCAATTGTCCCAGGACTATTTAGCAAACCTATACCATATTTGGCTGATAAACCACTTCGCGGTCTTATTTGAGCTTCAAATCCTTCTGGCACAGCAATCTTTATACCAAGCGGAATTACGCAGAACCCCTTTGGCAATATAACAACAGGATCAGTTACCGCAGAAAATAAATCCATTCCCGATGCCCCGTCAGTCATATATTTTGGCAAAGGGAGATCATCGTTTCCTTCTACTCGTTGGATTTTTAATGTGACTTGATTTACCATTTTTTAATGCTTCCAATTTTTCCTCAAATTCGTCAATATTATTGCTATTAATAGCGTAGTAATGCAAGCTCTTTAAAGTCTCTTTACCCGTTATATTATTTATTGATTTTATAATATCTGATGGGATTGATCCAAACTTTATTTCCAAAGCATCAATTAAAAGCTGTTGCATGCCTTTTTCAATGCCCTTTTCAATACCCTTTTCAATACCTTTTTCAATGCCTTTCTCAAAGCCTTTTTCAATGCCTTTTTCAATACCCTCATCTATTAATGATTGTGCTATTGTTTTCCCCATTTTTTTCACCTCCTCACGACGGGATTTGTCCAATATGCTTTCTTCAATAATATCAAAAAGATCAGATTGCTCAGATTTTTCTCTGCGATTAAATATTAACATAAAAAGATAATGCAGTAATTTACTCCAATTTGCTTGCTTTTCAAAAGGTATCTGTTCTAAGTGTTTAACTGCTTGTTCTACAATCTCCTTAAATTCTTTTACATTTGCATCTTCCTTTTGCATTACACTTAATACCCAACCAAATGGATGATCATATTCCACCAATTTTTCCGCAGGAATAGCTTTAAGATTAAAAAAGCTTATCTCATAATTAGGTATATATTTTTCCAATGAAACTGGCAAATTCATTTTAAATATTTTATTTCACTTTTTCGCATTATACAACTATATTTACGAGCTTTTGTGGGACTATAACAACACGTTTTATTTCTTTATCTGCGATGAATTTCTTCACTTTTTCATCTTTAAGGGC
>DTPJ01000430.1 GCA_011334435.1 Candidatus Poribacteria bacterium
AATTCGCGAAAAAGTTAATTATAGTCCAATCTTTTAATTTATCAAAAGTTTTCACCACAAGATAATTATAAACTATATCATAAAATAGAAAAAGATAAAACATTCCTCTTATTGAGATTAGAGTCATTGACAAATGTTTTATAATATGGCATAATATATTGTGCTCAAGCGGTAAGGATAAATTGGGGAAAAAATCATTTATATTATAGGCATAAACGGTGTATCTGAGTTATGTATATCCATGAAAATGTTCAACAGGAACCGGTCCATATAACGAAAAAATTAGATTTCAGTGTTTTGGTTTTAAATGCAAGCTATGAGGCCATCAATATATGTAACTTAAAACGAGCCATAACACTGATCTTTAAAGGCGTCGCTTGTGCAGAGGAAGAGACGGAACATGAGATAAGATCAGCAAGCACAGTCATAAGGATTCCGACTGTAATCCGTCTGCTAAAATTTATAAGAATCCCATATAGAGCGGTGCGTTTTTCAAGGAGAAATGTCCTTCTAAGAGATGGATATAGATGTCAATATTGCGGAGAACAGTTTGCACCCTCATTACTCACATTGGATCATGTTATTCCGCTTTCACAAGGAGGCAAGACGCAGTGGGATAATGTGGTAACTGCTTGCAAAACTTGTAATATCAAAAAGGCTAACAGAAGACCGTCGGAAGCTGGTATGAGTTTATTGAGAAAGCCAAAAGCTCCGCCAATTGTCTATTATCTGCATCTTTTGAAAAATATACAAGGGCATCACGGTTCTTGGCAAAAATATTTGTTTTCAAATGATTAATTGTCTAAAATGTATCTTGTCAACAATAACACATCGTTTTACGATGGAAAAGAGTTAAAAGATGCAAGGCAAAAAAGATAAAGTATGGAGAAATTCCAAAAGGACTGATAAAATAGACGTCTTGTATTCATATTTTAATCTTTTTCGCTTTGCATTTATCTATAAGGTTTTATTTAGTTGCCTTTTGATATTACTATCAATCATTTTAGCCGGATGCAGTGCGTTTAATCCCCCAACAGATTATTATCAAAAAACTTTGGAAATGGAGGAAAGTGCGAGAAAAGCTTATAAAGAATCACCACCAAATAGATCGGGAGAAGCTTTGACGACACAAACACAAGAATCGGTAAAAATTATAAGACAACCCTCTGATGAACCGCCTATTGTGGAAGTTTTAACCAGATCGTCCAAAGAAAATATTGATGAAAAACCGAAGTTTGAAAGATATGAGACCCAAGAACAAACACAATTTCCACAAATTTATCAAGAGGCAGAGATTCCACCAGCGCTTTCAGCAAAAGTATCATCTGATACCGAAACTAAGTCCAAGTTAGTAACAAATGAACCTATATCAGTTTCTCCAGAAGTGATCAAAAATGCCCTTGAAATTGCAGGAATAAATGTGAGAAGCGTTGAACTCGTTAATGGGAGAACAGAGGGAGGAAAAAATTCTATCCGAGTGAACTTTATATGTGAGTCTGCAAAACTGGTTAATGAAAAATTCTTTACAATTTGTGCAGTGACCTATCATCTTAATAAGGCATCAAAAACTATTGACGTAGTTATTGGAATTGCAGAGGATTCACAATCTAATTTATTAGGGGCTTTACAAAGTAATATGGAAGATGTAACTGCATGGATGGATAATAAAATAACTAGAGCGGAATGGTTTTCACGAATAATTAGAAAAATGCTTTAATAGTAGTTAGTGAATAGCTTAAGAATGAAATATGAAAAAATTAGAAGGGGTTGGCAGTTTGAGAAAGTTTATAAGGAGGGAAGCAAATATTCTGATGATCTCTTTGTTCTCTATGCCTTACCGAATAATACTAAAGAAGTCAGAATAGGTCTAACTGTTACGAAAAAAATAGGAAAAAGCGTTCAACGAAACAGAATCAAAAGATTGATAAGGGAAGCGATAAGATTAACAGATGGTATATTACCCGGCAATGATATTGTTGTTGTTGCAAGAAAATCATCAGCTAAATTGAAATGCTATCAAGTAAAAAACTCGTTGAATCAATTACTTCGTCGTGCAAAATTAATTGAAACCTGAAAAAAAACCGGATTGTTGATTATTAATATGAAAAAATTGGTATTATATGCAATTAATATATATCGCATATTTATCTCTCCACTATTACCTCCATCATGCCGTTTCTATCCCACATGCTCTATGTATGCACAAGAGGCAATAGCCGTCCATGGGGTTATAAAAGGTGGATGGCTAACAATAAAACGTCTCTTAAAATGTCACCCTTTCCATCCAGGGGGCTACGATCCGGTCAAAAAGGAGTTTTAATTAATTTTATATTGAAATGGATACTATCTGAAAACTGTCATTTAAAGCTAATTGAGGCATATATGAGATAGTTTGAGAATTCATATTTCAGTTTGTAATAGCCGAAAATTAGGGACTATTACCTTAATCTGGAGATATTAATGGATAAAAGATCAATAATAGCGATTGCATTAGTCTTTCTGATACTTTTTTTATGGCCATTACTTTTTAGTAATCGCAAAAAGGCAGTTGAAAAAACATCAAAATCAAGCGAACAACAGGTCGTTCAAAAGAAAGAAGAAAAACCAGAGATCAAAATAGAGGTTAAACCTACTCCTAAGATAATTCCATCAAAAAAGAGTGAATCTTTTGTAGATATTCACACTCCACTTTATGAAGCCAAGTTTTCATCTGACGGAGCAAATCTGGTAAGCTTGAAATTAAAAGAATATCCTGATAGAATAGATAAAAATGAGTTGATGGACTTAGTTCCTAACAAAGCTAAAAACTGCCTAAAAATCCATCTTCACGATGAAAAAATGCAAAAAGAGATTGAGCAAGCACAATGGAC
The DNA here is from genome assembly GCA_011334435.1 of Candidatus Poribacteria bacterium. GTDB lineage: Bacteria > Poribacteria > DTPJ01 > DTPJ01 > DTPJ01 > DTPJ01. Next base: position 2,871 of record DTPJ01000430.1, read on the forward strand.
AGCAGATAAACAGTCATTAGACTTTATCAAAACTGGCATCAATCAAGGAACTGTGGAATTCAAATGTATTATACCGTCAGAAATAGAGGTCTCTAAACGTTTGACTTTCACAAGCAATAGCTATCTGATAGACGTAGATGTCAGTTTTCGTAATTTATCATCACAGCCGATCAACCTAAAAGGGTATGATTTATCTTGGGGCGAAGGCTTAAACGAGGATAGTATGATCTCTCCTGTGGAATTGGCAAATGATGGACCTGTTGTTTTACTAAAAACCGATAAAGGGGCAAAATATGTTCAACATTGGCAAAAGACAGGTTTTGGATGTTTTGGCGGAAAACAAACACGACTGCCAGAAGAACAAGATGGACCGATCTATTGGGTTGCTTATTCTGGAAAATACTTTACTGCTGTCCTTATACCATCAAGTGATCCTTGGTGGTCAGATCCAAAACAAGGTGGAAAAAGATATAAAGTTGTCACAAATGAAGGCGAGCTAACAATATCGCCAAATGAGGCATGGAGCGTTTGGGGAAACTCAACAACCATAGCATTAACAAAGCGTGATTTAACAGTTTCAGCAGGAGAAAAAATATCACATAGGTATCAAGCTTATATAGGTCCAAAAAAATGGAGCATATTACACAGCATAAATTCAATGGATTCCTCAGAAAATTTAAAGTTAGGCAAGATGATCAATTTTGGTGCCTTTACCCCATTTGGAAAAGCTACTTTATGGCTTTTGCAGGAATTTTATAAGCTTGGCAAAAACTATGGCATATCAATTATACTTGTCTCAATTTTGATCAAGATACTATACCTGCCTTTAACTCAAAAGAGCTTTAATTCTATGAATAAAATGCAGGAACTCCAACCAAGATTTAACGAGCTTAAGGAGAAGTATCGCGATGATCCGCAGAGGTTAAATAAAGAGACAATGAAACTCTATAAGCAATATGGTGCTAGTCCGTTGGGAGGATGCCTACCTTTGTTGCTTCAGATACCGATCTTTTGGGCTTTATTCTCAACATTGCGCGGTGCGGTTGAACTTAGAGGTGCAATGTTTATCCCCGGTTGGATCCCTGATCTATCGCTACCAGACACAGTAGCAGTAATTGCTGGCATTCCGCTGAGAATCCTACCTTTGATAATGACAGGAAGCACCCTTGCCCAGCAATTTGTCTTTGGAACAGGCAGTCCAGGACAGAACAATAAACTAATGGCTTTTATGCCTGTGTTCATGCTGTTTATTTTTTATGGCATGCCATCAGGTTTAGTTCTATACTGGATATGCAATGACATTTTCACTTTCGCACACAGATATATAATTAAACTAAGACAGGACAAAAAGCAAAATGAGCCAACAGAGGAAATAAAAAATGGTCCTGACAATAAGGCAAAGACTAAGCAAAAACTGATTAAAAGAGATAAAAAATAGAACTGAAATATTCTGTCTGATGTTATTTGGAGGTTAAATAATGGCAGAACAATATGTTGAACAAGAAGGAAAAACAATAGAAGAAGCAGTGGAACTTGCAATGCAAAAACTCGGAGTTAGCAGAGATCAAGTTAAAATTACAGTATTAAGCGAGGGAACAAAAGGATTATTCGGGCTTGGTTCCAAACCCTGCAAAGTTCGTGTTACAATAAAAGATGATAATTCTGCTACTCCCGAAGGAATACTAAAAGCTATATTAGATGAAATTGGAATTGATTATGAAATTAAAAGCTCTATTTCTGATGGCAATATTCATCTTTCTGTTAAAACACCAAATCCAGGATTATTAATTGGCAAACGTGGTATGACATTGAATTCAATACAGTATCTTGTTAATTGCATGGCGAACAAAACATCACTTGTCAAACGTAGAATTATTATAGATGCTGAACAATATCGGGAACGTAGAGAAGAGAGCCTCGTAAGTCTTGCTAAAAGACTTGCATCAAAGGTAAAAGCTACTAAACAGGAAATAGTTGTTGAGCCGATGAGTCCACAAGATAGGAGGATCATACATCTTGCCCTTCAAAATGATGATGAAGTTGTAACTTTTAGCCGAGGCGAAGGATCAATGCGTAGCGTGGTTATCACAACAAAAGAACGTGCTTCTAAAGAAGCAAACATTGATGATAAGGATTAGATTAAAAGTCGGATATTAAATTGTAATATCTGAAATTTTATATTCAATATCCAAAATGAATGATACCATTTCAGCAATATCCACTCCAAGAGGGGAAGGTGGGATCGGCATTGTTAGGATGAGTGGTCCATCTTCCCTTTCCATCATAAAAAAGATATTCCTGCCTAATCGCAAACAGATTGATATTGAAAAGGTCAAAACCCATAGCATAATCTACGGTCATATAATAGACCCTGAGACAGGCGAACACATAGACGAAGTTTTAGTCTCCATAATGCTTTCACCAAAAACCTATACAAAAGAGGACATTGTAGAGATAAACTGCCATGGCGGAAATGTCCCTTTAAGCAAAGTTTTAGAACTTACTCTCAAAATGGGCGCTAGGTTAGCTGAACCCGGAGAATTTACAAAACGTGCCTTTCTAAACGGCAGAATTGATCTATCACAGGCAGAAGCTGTCGCAGACATCATCAGAGCCAAAACTGATCTTTCCTTAAAGATCGCAGTCAATCAATTAGAAGGTCATCTATCCAAAAAAATTAAGCAAATTCAAGATGATCTCGTCAGTCTTTTAGCTTCTATTGAGGTAGCTATTGATTTTCCAGACGAAGACCTTGACTTTCTGAAACCCGAAGAAATATTAGATCAGATTGAATATATATACGAAAAACTCAACTCAATAATGGCAACCGCTGATGAAGGAAGGATCATCACTGAGGGCATAAAGGGCGTCATTGTCGGCAGACCAAATGTCGGCAAATCAAGCCTTTTCAACGCATTGTTAAAGGAAGATAGGGCAATTGTTACGTCTATACCCGGAACGACCAGAGATGTAATTGAGGAATTCGTCAATTTAGACGGCGTCCCGCTAAAACTTACAGATACCGCAGGAATTCGTGAAACAGAAGACATTATTGAAGTAATAAGCATTGACAGGACAAAAGCTCATCTTGACCAAGCCGATCTAATCCTGATGGTTCTTGATGGTTCTGAGACACTTACCGATGATGACAGGCATTTGATCTCACTTGTTAAAGATAAAAAGACGATCATCGTTATAAACAAAATTGATCTTCCGCAAATGCTGAATAAAGAAGAATTAGAGACGCTAATTGGCGATGTGCCTATCGCTTATGTTTCGGCGATCAATGAATCTAATTTACAGCAGTTAAAGGCTTTTATCCATAATATAGTGCTTCATAAAGACTCAGTGCAGACAGACCCAATTTTTGTCACAAAGATATGGCAAAAAGACGCTATTAGAAGAGCTATGGAAAGCTTGAAACTCGCTATGGAAAGCGTAAAGTCAAATATGTCAGAAGAATTAGTGGCGGTTGATCTGAGAGGGGCATTGAAAAGTCTTGGTGAAATAACGGGTGAAACTGCATCAGAAGATATATTAGATCAGATATTCTCAAGGTTTTGCATTGGAAAATAGACGATTTATACCTCACGCATAAGTTCTGATTCCTCCGATTCTTTTGTCCTATATATATTGGCTAATGGGATCTCTATTAATAAAAGCAAAATAGCAAGGATTAAAAAAATCGGTGATACATCACTGCTTGCAGGTTCTGATCCCTTAGATTGCTCAATAGGACTGCCTAACGGGACTAATCTAATATGATTGCCAAGCTTTGCGATTATTTCTTCATCTTTAATAGTTTTAAGATCGGACTCGCTTGATGTGTCAGGATTTACTGCGAAATAGTCGCGATTCAAAGCTCCATCTGACTTAAATTCAACCTTATAAATACCAGCGATATTTGTATTATCAAAACTGATCTTTTTAGCATTGTCTTGTTTTGAATCCGAAAGCATTGCCAAATATTCATTGCCATCGGGATCGGTTACCCTTGGTATTGAGTCCATTTTTACATAGATGTTTTTTGAATATCTATCTCCAACTAAAAGATTTTTGTTCTCTATATTTCCGTCATTTTTAACTAAATAAAGAATAGTTTGCTGGATCAATGGCAAAAATGCAGGTCTGAGAGATATATCAGATGCTTGAGGGTCTGGCGAAAAATTAAACAATATCACTTTTCCGCTATTGACATCGCTTTTTGTTGATTTAACCTCAATAATAGCTGGAATATTATTATCAAAGTTAGATATAATTTCTGCACC
>DTPJ01000599.1 GCA_011334435.1 Candidatus Poribacteria bacterium
AGCTGTAGATCGCCGAGTAATCCGCCAGTAGTCTCTGTTTCCGTAGTTTCACTTCCAATATCGGCGAACTCGTCTTGTGCCAAAAGAAGCAACTTCGTCAACCTCATATTTTATCCTCCAAAAAGCTAATTTATTTGAAACCTATATAATAAAGACATACATATTATTCACCACTTAAATATTTCTATACATTGCATTGCACTTCATTTTTCAAGACATTAATTTATTATCAAATTGCTTTATATAATCTTTATATAATAATATATAATCTTTCAAGCAAAGTCAAACAAAAATTCGGAGATGACAATGTATTCAAGGGGTAGTTATGTTCTGATAGAAGCCAAGTACATAATTCTTGCTATTCATTCCTGTTCTATTATGATCTTGTATCCTTACCTTTCCAAATTACAGAGACTATTATGATTTATCATTGAAAAACGATATAAAATATGATAAACTCCCTTCAAAATATTATCGCCAACAAGTTTGGCAACTGTTTAATATGAAACTTTATCTCATTGATGTATTTCAGTAATTTAACAACAAAGAAAGGAGATGGCATACTGGTTTAGTATGTTGATACTTTAATATGACCCTATTTTTTATTTTAATGTGCTTGCTAATGGCGTTGGTGTCTGCGTATTCTTTTTTTGGCTGTTTTGCAGTATTGGTTGGGAAAAAAGCCTCCACAGATGGTTCTGTTTTAGTTGGTCATAATGAGCAAGATAGCGGAAAAAGAATGCTAAATCTCCGAGTAATACCAAGAATTAAGCATAAGCCTGATGATATAGTGAAACTTGTCAGAGGTGGCAGTTTGCCAGAAGTAGAGGAAACTTATTCTTTTATATGGTCTGAAAATCCCGGTCTTGAATTTAGCGATATGTATATAAACGAGTGGGGAGTAACAGTAGCAAGCGATGGATGCTCAACTCGGGAAGATTCTTATGAGACATTAGTAGCGAGAGGTGATATAGTTGATGGCGGGATCGGATATATGCTAAGAAGATTGATCGTCCAAAGGGCAAAATCCGCCAGAGAAGGAATACATATCGCAGGAGAGTTGTTAAATCATTTTGGTTATTCTGATTCAGGCAGGACACTTGTTGTTGCCGATCCTAATGAGATATGGCTTTTATCAATAATTAGGGGCAAACATTGGCTCGCAAAAAGAGTTCCAGACGACGAAGTAGCTATATTGCCAAATGTGCATATAATAACTGATGTCAACCTTGATGACTCTGATAACTTCATAGGTTCACCAGATATAATAGATTATGCGATAAAAAGGGGCTGGCATGATCCATCAAAGCCATTTAGTTTTAGAGATGCTTATAATCCGCCAAGTAATGAATTTTGGGATCCTCGTCAATGGCGTGGACAAAGCCTCATAACAGAGAAAGTTAAAGATTTTTCGGTAACAGAACAGCTTCCGTTTTCGCTTAAACCAGATAAAAAACTCAGTGTAGCAGATGTTGTAGAAATTCTTAGATATCACGGTTCCAAAGGATCAATTTGTTCTCCGCCAACTTTAGAAGGTGCGGTATTTCAACTAAGAAATTGGCTTCCTTATGAAATTAGTTGTATTTATTGGAGAGCTTCTGCTGAAACTTGCACCAGTGTGCTTATCCCTTGGTATCTCGGCATTACAGAAGTCCCTGAATCATATCATAAGCCTGTTTCAATTGATGAACAATTAACTGTTGAACATCACATAAACCCACCTGAGGGGACTTTTGATCCCGATCCAAACCATACTTGGTGGAAATTCAAAAAATTACAGGACTTGGTAAATAGCAACTATGAAATTTTCATCAAAAAGGTAAGGAAAGTATGGGACGAGTTTGAACGAAAATTATACTATGATCAACCGTTTATAGAAGCTAACGCTTTGAAGATATTTTCTGAGAACAAAGACAAAGCTCGCTTATATTTAACTGACTACTCAAAGGATATATCCGATAAGGCAGTTAGTATAGCTGAATCTTTGGAATCAGAACTGAAAAGAGGATATTAACAATGGAAGAGGAAAAGGAGAAACTAACAAAAAGAGATTTCATCAAAAGTGGAATACGTGGTTTATGCTTGTTAGGCATGGGAGGCATATTAGGTATTCTTGTCAACCGTGCCAGAGGGAGCGATCTCGTTTGGCAACTTGATCCTTATAAATGTATCCAATGCGGTAGATGTGCGGATAACTGCGTCCTTGAAGTGTCTGCGGTTAAATGTGTGCATAACTTTGCTATGTGCGGATATTGCAGACTTTGCACTGGATATTTTAATCCTCAGCCTAACGCGCTTAACACTGGTGCAGAAAATCAACTTTGCCCTCTTGGAGCTATCAAACGCACATATATTGAAGACCCGTATTATGAATACACAATTGACGAAAATCTTTGTATCGGTTGCGGAAAATGCGTTAAAGGTTGTTATTCATTCGGCAATGGATCACTATTCCTTCAAGTTCGGCATGATCGTTGCCTAAATTGTAATGACTGCTCAATAGCAAGAGTATGTCCCGCTGGTGCATTTAAACGTGTTCCTGCAAGTCACCCATACCTATTTAAGGGAGTAGAGTATAAAGGATGAAAGCATCTGTTATTTTAACCTTTATAATTTTGTTGATCCTTTCAAATATTTCTTATGGCGTTCAGAGATTCCCTCCACCTGAATTTGAAACAGGTCATGAATTGCCTATTACAACTACACCTACTCCCCGATCAGACTTGTTAGAATATATAGATGTGGTCGTTCTGTTTTTGGCTTTATCATTGTCATCATATATGGCTTTAAAAAAACGTTCTCGCAGAGGGCTTTTCATTTTAGGCATTTTCTCACTTGCCTATTTTGGATTTTACCGTAAAGGCTGTGTATGTCCAATAGGGGCTATCCAGAATGTATCACTTGGGTTATTTAACAGTAGCTATATAATCCCTTTAACTGTTATAGCTTTCTTTATTTTGCCATTAGCATTTACGCTTCTTTTTGGCAGAACGTTTTGTGCGTCAGTCTGCCCGTTAGGTGCAATTCAAGATATTTTCGTTATTAGACCGATCAAAGTGCCTACATGGCTTGAAAGTTCATTAGGATTATTGCCATATCTATATCTCGGTGCAGGAGTGCTCTTCTCCGCTACTGAAAGTGCCTTTATCATCTGTGAATATGATCCGTTTGTCTCATTTTTTCGGCGAAGTGGAAGACTCAGTATATTGATATTAGGGGCTTGCTTTTTGATTATTGGAATGTTTGTCGGCAGACCTTATTGTAGATTTTTATGTCCTTATAGTGTTCTTTTGCGAATTATGTCATTAGTTTCAAAATGGCATGTAAGCATCACTCCAAGCGAATGTATAAAATGTCGTCTTTGTGAGGATTCGTGTCCATTTGGGGCGATCAGGAAGCCAACTCAACAAAAGCCAGAGAATAAAGCTTTGGGAAAAAGAGCTTTCATATTAGCAATTTTAGCTATGCCTTTATTAATTGCTATCGGCACGTATCTTGGCGTCAAATCTGGTCCTGCTCTGTCACATATCAATCCAAAAGTCCGTCTCGCAGAAAGAATATGGTTAGAGGATAACAATTTGGTTAGCGACACAACCGATGCCAGCATAGCTTTTCGTGGGTCGGGAAAGGCAAAGGAAGAATTATATAGCGAGGTCGTCAGAATTAACAGGAGATTCAATATCGGAAGTGGAATATTTGGGGGATTCATCGGTCTAACTATTAATGCAAAGATGATCCAGCTTCTGATAAGGCGAAGACGTTCAGATTATGAAGCAGATCGGTCTCAGTGTATCTCCTGTGGACGTTGTTTTGCTTATTGTCCAGTAGTCAAAGATCAAGGCTTGAATGGCGAATAAAATAAAACGAGGATTTAGAGAAATTTTATCAGCTAATTAATCCGATTTCTTTCAAAGCGTTCTCATAGCTTTTGTATATAGCTTCATTAAACAGGACAAAGATAACTTCTTCCAGAGAATCATCATTCCTTAGAAAATCAATAACTGCTTTTAAAGCCACAGTTGCTGCTTGATCTATTGGATAACCATAAGCACCAGTGCTAATTGATGGAAAAGAGACAGTTTTTATGCCATTTTCAACGGCGAGTTTGAGGGAATTCTTATAGCAATTAGCCAGAAGATCAGGCTCATTATTATTGCCACCGCTCCAAATAGGTCCTACTGTATGGATAACATATCTTGCAGGTAAATTTCCACCTGTTGTGATTACTGCCTCCCCGGTTTTGCATCCGCCTTGTCTTGCCCTGATCTTCTTACATTCCTCTAATATTTGCGGTCCACCTGCTCTGTGGATAGCTCCATCAACTCCACCGCCACCTAATAAACTACTGTTTGCAGCATTTACAATTGCGTCAGTATTCTGCTTTGTAATATCGCCTACTATCAAAGAAAGTTTTGTTTTGTTTACTGTTACATTAACCATTTTTCCCGATCCTTTCTTGATTTAACTTTATCTAACAAAATGTAAGTTTTCCTTTCAGTCAATTAAAATTATATATAAATGATTATTTTATGTCAAATCTTAATAGAAAATTAAAAAATAATTAAAGAAATTAATTAATATGGAATTTTTTATATACATATAGTTGTTATTCTATTTGTTAAAACTCTCCACTCCTGTTTGAAGCTCGTAAAATTTTTTTCTTGAAATTTTTGTTAGTCGTGGTATAATATCACACATATAGAACGAAACCCCGGGGTGGAGAGGTTACATATGTGTGAGATCAGTGCCACAACAGAAGAAAAAAAGAAAGAATTTGAATCATTAGCTCTTCAATATATGGACTCATTGTTCAATACTGCTTTGAGAATGACAGGAAATGAGACCGAAGCTGAAGACCTTGTTCAAGATGCCTATCTTAGAGCCTTTCGTTTTTTTGATAAGTTTGAAAAAGGAACAAATTTCAAAGCGTGGCTTTTCAAGATTATCAAAAATATCTATATAAATAAATATAGAAAAGCATCTAAGACTCCGCAAATGATGGATGTTTTGGATGCTGAGGCAATAGGTTCTTTATCAGAATCCGAAACACCTGAGCAACAGATATTTGATAAGCTCCTTGATGATGATATTACGAAAGCATTGGATTCTTTGCCAGATGATTTTCGGATTACATTAATTATGTCAGATTTAGAAGGGTTCTCATATAAAGAGATCGCTGACATACTTGATTGTCCAATAGGGACGGTAATGTCTAGGCTTCATAGGGGAAGAAGGCTTTTAAGAAAGATCTTATATGATTATGCCAAACAACGTGGCTACTTAAAGGGTTAAAAAAATGAAATGTGAAGATATATGCGAATTGATCTGTGCTTATTTAGATAATGAATTAGAGCCAAAAGCTCAGAAACTTTTGGAAAAGCATTTGGAAGAATGCGAACGGTGCAGATTAGAAGTTAGTAATTGCAGATGTCTCAAAGATAGATTCCGAAAAGGAATTAAGCAGTTCAAAGCCCCAGATGAACTTAAATATAGAATAGTAAGAGAGCTAAGCAGGATAGATGAATACAGAGAAACAGGAATTCAGGCACTTGATCTTGTCCACTGGGGAAGCCATATAGCCCATTTTTATGAGGGCAAAAACGAAATATCGGAAATAGCCACTCCATATATAATAAATGGATTAGAACAAAACGAATGGTGTGTTTGGATTGTGTCCGGGCTATCACTGTCAGAAGCAAGAGATGTTATTATGTGTTCTTTGCCCGATGCAAAAAAATATTTGGATAAAGGACAATTAGAGATTCTTCATTATAAAGATTGGTATCTATCAAACGGACACTTTGATAGTCAAGTGTCTATGAAATCTGCTTTTGATAGATACAATAATGCTTTATATAATGGTTATTCTGGTCTTAGGGTCGCAGGAAATCCTTGTTGGGTTAGCCAAGATGATTGGGATGCCTTTATAGATTTTGAAGATTCTATTAATAACGCTATAACCGATAAAAAAATGTTAGCAATGTGTTCCTACAGCCAGTATCAATGTGCCGAAAATCAAATATCTGATATTATAAATACTCACGAATATATACTACTCAAAGATAATAATTCTTGGAGAGTAAGAAAGAACAATGGACATAATAATAGGGTAAAGTGATTTATGAGGTCTTTCCTGCGATCTTGTTGGTATAAACAAAGTATTGACAACGAAAATCCATCTTATAATATTAGAATAAACTCGCCATAGTTATTAATCCATCAAGATTTCATATCAGATATAAATTATCCATAACGTAAGATATTCTCCCCAAGTCTTGCATTGACGATCAGAAAAAGTCCACAATAATAGGAAAGGAGTCTATGAGCTATATTGAAAAAGAACTAAGAAGCTTATTTTTCGCGCTATTAGTTAGTTTTATTATATTTGGCGTTAGTTTGACGATCATCGGTGCAACTCTACCAAAAATAATCAGCGATTTCAATTGGAGTTATATATCTACTGGGATAGTCCTTTCCGCAGGCTCTATTGGCTATTTCGCATCGTCATTTATATCAGGAATTCTATTACATAAACTTGGTCCAAGAAAAGTTATTGTTATCGGTTTAGCACTTCAATTTTTGGGTCTGCTTTTCTTTGCTTCAACGCCTTTTGTCTTGCTAAACCTGTTGTTAAATCTTATGATTGGCTTTGGTCAAGGTGGGACAGAGGTTGTCGTCAATTTCAGTGTTGTCAGGATAGAAAAGGGCGGTAGAAGTAGATTAATGAATCTTATGCACGCTGCTTTTTCTATTGGGGCTGTCATCGGTCCTTATATCGTGATAATGCTTATGCGTGCTGAATTTGGTTGGCAAGCGATCTATCGGCTTATGTCCTTCGTTTCATTGATCATGGCTGGCATATTTTGGTTTCTTCCCTTCAAAAAACTCACTGATGATGAAAAAATTGGCAGTAAGGTCAAGATAAGAAGCCTTATCAGTGATTCTGTGCTTATCTTATCATTTTTAATCTTGCTTATCTATGTTGGTTCTGAACTTGGCGTCTCAAATTGGGTATCAGAATACTATGTTAAGTATTTTGGCTCTTCTGTAAATACTGGCGCGTTAATGGTATCTATCTTTTGGGTGGGATTATTAGCTGGAAGATTAGGAAC
>DTPJ01000629.1 GCA_011334435.1 Candidatus Poribacteria bacterium
AAAGCAGAAAGAGCTATACACGCAAGCGTGCCTTTAGCTTCTGGCTCTAATATGAGATTTTCATAAGGCATTTCGTCAGCTTGATCTTTTAGTTCCTGTTCATGAAGTCTGTTGGATATTATGAAAATTTTTTCTGGAGATGTCAGATGTTTGACCCTTGATATAGTTCTTTGAAGGAGAGAAATTCCAGTCCCATCAAAGCAAAGAAATGCCTTAGGGATATTTTTTGCTGTCAATGGCCAAAGCCTTGTGCCTTGACCGCCTGCAAGTATCAATACAAGAGGATAAGACATTGATCTTTCATTCCAAGATACAAAAATGTGTATAAAACCATTATAAAACTGCCAAAAAATTATATATCTATGAAAAAATTTTGTCAATTTCTATTTCTGATGACCGTATATAAGCTTAAACATCTTGAAAATCTCTCTTTATCCCATACGCATTAAGTTAAGGACTTTTAACCCCAAAGGGGTGATATATTTATAGAAAACACATAAATAAAAAATCTTTTAGCTCCGTCAGGAGCGACATATTTTCCCTTAACTTAATGGCTATGCCCTTTATCCTCCTTTTTCAAAGGGAGATTTTTCAGAATTTCATCTTTATCCCTACACTAGCTGAGTCGCTTTCATAGAAATCTTTGGTGAAAAAGACGGTATTCTTTATGTGTTCATAATTGATTTTCAATGATAATTGTTCAGATAAATCATAAGACAAACCGATCTTTATACCACTTTGATCATCTGTTCTGGTTTCGCTTAGTTCATATCCGAGATCAGCAGTCTGATATGCCCCTAAATTATAAGCTACAAGCTGATATGTCAATTCTACCCATAATTTAGACAAAGGCTGACTTAGTAAAACTAAATGCGTTCTGTTACCGCTAAAGTCAAAAGCCTTGCTATTAGAATCCGATCTTACTATTTGATTTGAGAACAATAAACTGGTATTATTAAACACTGACGCACTGAAGCCAAGAACTATGACCCTTTGTCTGTCTTTTTGAATGCCATCTAAGACAACTGGCTTGCCACCCTTAAAATCTATTGGTCTTCTATTGTAAGCCTTTAATTGATCAACATATCCTAACTGCACCTTAAAATCGTCTGAAATTGAATGATATAAATCTATGCTAAACTGATGATAATAGAAATTTCGTGCTTGAACTTCTGGCTTTTTGTTCTGGAACCATTTTTGCTCATATTTATAAGATAGATAGGCGCTTGTTCTTTTGCCAAAGCTATGTCCAATATTTGACTCAATTACATTATTGTAAAAATGGAATAGGTCGCTTTGGCTATTCCATATTCTAAAATCTTCTTTGAATGAAAAAATATTTCCGCCTCTTAATTTGAAGTCAAACTCGTGCGAGTTATAATCTTCATCATTAGTTGTATTTACATCTCGCATTCCAAGAGTATATCTTGCGTCTGTTTCTAATTTATCTGTTGGAATTATGTCTTTAACGCCTAAACCAGTGTATAGTTTCCAAATGATCCCGCTCTGATGGTTTTCAGGTAGCCTTTGTCTGGTAACGTTGTTATCATATTCAAACTTCGCATCTAGGTCTTGGGCGTATAAATCTAAATAACATAGTGACTGTGTAGTTAGACTTAGCAAGATAAATATAAGTGTTATGAAAATTATCAAGATTTTTGTTTTATACATCATAAGCACCTTTACGATCAACTGAATACTGAAAATTATTTATCACTTCACCTTTGGAATTGACTCAATTTGAGATGCTCTTTGTTCAAAAATTATGCTTTGATTTTCTAAACTTTTGGCATCTTCTTCAAGATCGCGAATTTCATTTGAAAGCCTATCTATATCTTTCTTTAACTCATTGATTTTTCTTCTAATTTCTGATTCATTAGAAGTCAAGCCAACAGTTCCACCTTCTGTCCCGCTTGATTCTCTCTCATCATTGCTTAGTTGAATTTCCCTCAGCTTTTCCAATGTTTTTTCATTCAATAATTTCCTTGACTGCAAACCCTTTAACTCGCGTCTCTTTTTTTCTGCTTCTGCTCTGAGACTTTGAGCCATATTCTTTGACAATTTCGCTCCCAATCTAAGTTTTTCTGGATCATCCGCTAATGATGATGAAAACGGAAATGCCTTTATTTGGGTTGGTGATTCTGCGATATATTTTTCTCGGAGGTCAGAAGCCTTTCGTGTCAATTGAAGCAAAGTTGATATTTGATCAGAGGCTTTATCTGCGCCCAGTTCTTTTTTCATTATAATGTCCATAAGGGCATTGATTTTAACTTCTGATCTGTTGATTAAACGAGAGGTTTGTATGTCAAGGTCTTTGATAAGGGGAATGCGCATCCTTTGAAGTTCAGTTATCCTATCTGACATATACTGTGAATCAGCCATAAGTTTTTTCAGTTTCCTTTCGCTAAAGCCGAAAACACCTGTAATTCTATCAAGAACCCCTTTTGGCTTTCGCATCTGCTCTTTTAGAGATGTAACTTCACTTATTATTCTTTCGTGGTCTTCTTCAAGAGATCTAATCTCTGCATCTATCGGTATGATTTGGGATTCAATGATATTAATCCTGCGCATTAAATCCAATATTTCATTGTCGGTAATATTTTTAGTTAAAGAGGGTTGGATTTTCAGGGTTTGTGCTTGTGAATTTTTGATGAAAAGAATAAATATAAGTAGAAACGCAGTAACAAAGAGTAATGTCTTTTTTCTATGAAGCTGAATTTCCCTAATATGTGTGGAACATCGCTTCATCTCTGCGCTCCTATATTATTAATCTGGTAAGTAAATCTGAAAATCTGTCTAACAATTTCATTTTTGGCGGATACTGATTTCTGTGGGTTCAGATCGGACAAATTTCATTCCATTAGGCAATTCAACGTTATCTTCTTTTAGAGGAATCTTATCACTGATTTTGTTAGATAACTTAACCTTTGCTTTTACGTTAGGAATATCAATATTTGTGCCTGAACTGCAAATTATTTCAATGGATATTCTGTTTGGCTCTGCTGAATATTTCGCAGAATCTTTTGTCCCTATTAACTCCACAGGGACATCAAGCAGAGTTATTGCCCCCTGTTCACTACGTGTTATAAATGCCCTAGCCCTACCTATTATATCTGTCCTATTATTAGCGTAAAGCCACATAATGACTGCCAATAACAGACATACAAGTTTTATTTCAATATTATCTAGTAGCTTACGTATCATTTGCATTCACTTCTTCAGAGGATTTATGGGTATTTGCAGACTTCACAAGGTAGTCAATTAGAATAGAATTAAGTGTTTGAGGGTTCAGATAGCGAGTTATTTTGCCTTCCACTGCCATAGATATTGCACCAGTTTCTTCTGAGACAACGATAGCAATGGCATCAGTTTCCTCAGTTAATCCTACGGCAGCGCGATGTCTTGTTCCAAGAGAGCTTTCCCATTCTTCACTTTGTGAAAGCGGTAATGTGCAAGCTGCTGCTGCTATTCTACCATTTCTGATTATAACTGCCCCATCATGTAATTCAGTATCAGGATAAAAAATAGTCAAAAGAAGCTCTCGCGATACATCAGAATTCATAGGAACACCTGATTCAATAAAAGTATCAAGTGTCGCTTGACGTGCCATTATGATAAGCGCCCCTGCACGCATTTCTGATAGCCTTTCAACAGTTTCTACGACAATCTGGATACATTCTCGTTCATCTTTGACATTTCCACTAATGCCAAGAATTCCCGATGTTCGTCCCATTTGAGCTAATGCACTTTTCAACTCAGGTGCAAATAAGATAATAAATGCGACAACACCCCATGTCCAAAATCTTTGAAGCAACCAACTGAGAGTTTCAAGCTTTGCTAGCGATGCTATTGCAGACACAACTATTAGTATAGCAATACCTTTTAATGCTTGAATAGCACGCGTTCCACGTATAAGCATAAAAGCCTTGTAAAAGATAAAAGCTACTGCCAATATGTCAATGATTGTAAGTATCCTAAGACCTATATATTTAATTACAGCTAAAACTTCGGACATTATAAGCCCCTAACAATTGCATCTGCCATGCGCGCGACCATCTTCATTTGTCTGACGTCATGGACTCGTATAATATCAGCACCGTTAGCGATCGCAATTGCCACTGTTGCAGAAGTTCCATCAACCCTATCTTTGGGGTCATCAATATTTAGAATTTTGCCGATAAATGATTTTCTTGAAGTTCCTATCAAGATCGGTTTTCCAAGTGATTTGAATTCGCCAAGCCTTCTTAATATTTCAAGGTTATGCTCAACTGTCTTACCAAAGCCGATTCCGGGATCGATCACAATCTTATCTGGTGAAATTCCTGATTTTTCAGCTATACTGATCTTATCTTGTAAATATTGGATAATCTCATCTATCAAAGAGTCATAATGAGGTGATATTTGCATATCTTTTGGAGAGCCTTTTTTGTGCATTAAAATTATAGGCACACCAGATTTAGCGACAACTCCCGCCATATCAGGATCGGATAACGCGCTTATATCATTGACAATGCAAGCTCCGTTGTCAATAGCGATTTTTGCAACAGATGATTTGTATGTATCAATTGATATACAGATATTTGTTGACTTGGATAATTCAGATATGACAGGAATAACCCGATTTAACTCAACGTCAACGGGGACAGCTTCGGCACCTGGGCGTGTGGATTCTCCGCCGATGTCAATGATGTCTGCCCCGTCTTCTATCATCTTGTTTGCATGCTCAATAGCAGATTCAATACTGACAAAAAGTCCACCATCTGAGAACGAGTCGGGAGTGACGTTAAGAATTCCCATTATAAGAGTGCGATGACCAATATCAGAAAGGCAATCTTTTATCATATCCGATCCATTTTTCAGCTTTTTAATGGAAGATTAATGATGGGAAATAAAAAGGATTATTATTATAGATTTTCTATCTCTTAAAGGAAATTTTATAAAATAAACAAATTACTTCGCTGATAATTATTGTATTTCTGTTGTAACTGGTTCTTGTTCCATTAATTCCTCTATATCTTTTGCATTAAGCGATTCTCGTTCAAGTAGTGCATTCGCTAATCTATCCAATCTATATTCATTTTCTTTTAATAGAGATTCTGCCCTTGACAGACAATTTTCAACAATATTTCTTATCTCTTTATCAATCTCAACAGCGGTAGCCTCGCTATAATCCTTGTGAATAGCCAACTCTTTGCCTAAGAATATCTGTTCTTCTCTTTTGCCAAAGGTGAGAGGACCGAGTTTTTCACTCATACCCCATTCACAGACCATTTTACGAGCCATATCAGTAGCTCTTTCAAGATCATCTCTTGCACCAGTAGAAGGTTCGCCGAATTTCAGCATCTCTGCCACTCGTCCACCAAGCCTAACTGCGATCTCTGCTTCAAGATAGGCTTTTCCGTAATTATGTTTTTCTTCTGCTGGTAATTTCTGTGTTATGCCGAGTGCTCGTCCTCTTGGAATGATGCTACATTTGTAATTGGGATCTGCCTCAGGAATAAGATAAGAAAGAAGGGCATGTCCTGCTTCGTGATATGCGGTAATACGCTTTTCACTATCGCTTATGATTAGGCTTTTACGCTCTGGACCCATAAGCACTCTGTCTTTTGCCTCTTCCATACACTCCATATCAACTTTGTCTTTATTTTTTCTTGCTGCGAGAATTGCTGCTTCATTAACCATGTTGGCAATATCTGCACCTGAAAATCCGGGAGTGCTTCGGGCAAGCAATGAAAGGTCAACATCATCTGCTAATGGAACTTTATTGCCGTATGTATGAACCTTGAAAATTCCTTCTCTCCCTTTTACATCAGGAAGATCAACTACTATTTGCCTATCAAATCTTCCGGGTCGCAATAGTGCAGGGTCTAGGACATCAGGTCTGTTGGTTGCTGCCATAAGTATTACACTATCAGTGGTATTAAATCCGTCCATTTCTACCAAAAGTTGATTGAGTGTTTGCTCTCGTTCGTCATGTCCTCCGCCAATGCCCGCTCCTCTATGCCTGCCGACAGCATCTAATTCATCAAGGAATATGATACATGGGGCGTGTTTTCTGCCTGTTTCAAATAGGTCACGAACTCTTGACGCACCAACTCCGACGAACATTTCAACAAAATCTGATCCACTGATACTGAAGAATGGCACTCCTGCTTCGCCTGCTACTGCACGGGCTAAAAGAGTTTTTCCTGTCCCCGGTGGACCGACAAGAAGGACACCTCTTGGTATACGTCCACCAAGCCTTTGGAATTTTTTCGGCTCTTTTAGAAACTCTATGACTTCTTTTAAATCTTCTTTTGCCTCATCACATCCTGCAACATCATCAAAAGTTTTCTTAGATTGTCCATCAGATTGCATTCTCGCCCTGCTTTTTCCAAATGCAAGCGCTCTGTTGCCTGTTCCCTGCATCTGTCTGGAAATGAAATACATAAAACCTATTATGATGAGAAGAGGAACTAACCCACTAGCAAATATGCCAAGCCATTCTGGAAATCTTGACGGACTTTGATAGTCAAAATCTATTTTTGCATATAGAAGTTTTTCTTCAAGATCAAAATTTGAATTTACATCACGAGGAACTTTGAATGTCCTCGCACCTTCACGTTCATAACCTGGTCTAAACTTACCGTTGATCCAATCCTTGCCTATTCTTACGGATTCTATTTCTTTTTGATCGGGATTGGATACTATATTATAAAATTCACTGGCTTTAAGATTATATACTTTTGATGGTTCGTTTAATAGGAGTCGCCAGAATCCATATACAAGCACGGCTCCTAATAACAACCATACAATCATGCCGCGCACACTTCTATTCACCAAAAACTCCTTTGATAATTGCCTAATAATGATAATTGCCTAATAAAAACTAATTAATGCCAATCTGTCATTTACATTGACAATTATATCATTTACTTACTATCATGTCAAGTTTAACTACTTGCTACTAGAAATTCCCCAACTATATTTTCAAAAGGATAAGAATGTGGTAAGATAATAGTGAGTCCCCTTGGGGTTCTCTTTTCTTTTTTTCTTTTCTCTTTTAGATAAAACTTAATAATATCAAGGGT
>DTPJ01000043.1 GCA_011334435.1 Candidatus Poribacteria bacterium
ATTATCTACGTAATATTTCCCTCAAACGTATATCTGCTTCCTCAAATTGTGGGTCAATCTCAATAGCCTTTTTATAAGCAAATATAGCATTTTGCCAATCTAATATAGCCTCATAAGCTAAACCGAGATTATAATATACATTTGCATCAGCTTTTATTGTAATCGCTGTTTTATAGGCATTTATTGCCTCTTGATAACGACCTAATTTTGTATATGCAACGCCGAGATTGTTATATGCCTCTGTAAAGTTAGGTTTTAATTTAACAGCATTTAGCCAAACATTTATAGCCATTTCTGGTTTATTTAACTCCCAATACACCGAACCTAAGACATACCAAAGGTTTGGCATCTCAGGTAGAAGACTAACCGCTTTTTCATAATTGTTTAACGCTTTCGTTAGATCGCCTTGACTATAATAATAAGAGCCGAGATTTCCATAAGCCATGCTGTAATTTGGATCATATCCAATCGCTTTATTACATAACTCTATCGCTTCGCTAACATCGCTCTTATTTACCGCTATTCTATTATATGCTTCTGCAAATAACCTCGCTATATACCTTGATCGCATATTGTCCATAGTTTCTAATATTGACCCATCAAGCTGGTAAAAATCCTTTAATGGTGTTAGATACTGCTTTAACTTTTCTGCATTATATATCATCATCATTTCAGACTTATCTGCAAGATTTTCGTATTTCAAAAATGTCCATTCAAGATTGGGATGGTTATCTGTGATGGGAAAATATGATTCTGAAAACACCTTTAATTCTTTGGGTCCTAATAATAGACATGCAAGTAATGGATATTGTAAGTTCAAATAGCTATCTTTGCCTTCAAGATAGGATATATTGAGATCATCATAAATATTTTTTTCTGTTAATAATGTTCTTATTTTATTTATGTCTATTTTTATCTCGTCTTTAAATCCCAATAGTACCAGATCAGCGGAATTATACCAAAGTAGAGAATTCGGAAAGATCTCAATAAAAGTCCTTATGATGCTCGCCATTTCTTCGGGGCTAACACTATACATCGGTAGCCATTGCGACATTATGCCGTGAGTGTTCAATCGTCTATAACAAAGTTTATAAAACTCCTTCGTATAAAGATTGACAATTCCAGCCTCCTCTGGTGGAGATGGTTCAAGCGTTATTATATCATAACTATTCTTTGTATGTGCGATATAATTACGTCCATCTTCTATTATCAGGTTCAGTCGCTTGTCATTGATGAGATGCCTGTTATAATTTTTAAACTCCTCTAATGCAATTTTAGCGATGGTTTTTGAGATCTCTACCAAATCCATCTTTTCAATATCGTAAGATAAAATGGACCCAAAAGTTTGTCCCGTGCCAAGACAGATACCGAGTATTCTCTTCGGTGAGCCATTATGAAGCAACATTGGAATATGTCCTTGTATAATTTGAGGTGAAAATGAATAAGGTTCATTTGTCTTTGTCCTGCCTAAAACTGTCTGATTAGCCCATATTGACTTCTGTTGGTTTTGTATGTTTGAAGTGACCCAGACAGTATTTTCAAGCCCCTCATCTATAATTGTAATTTCTTCTGATTTACCTTTTAGGATATTCAGAAAATCTCGTGGTATATCAACTTTCATAGTAAAATGTGCGACAATGAACGCTGTTAATACTACAAAAATTATGCTTGACTTAAAGATCCAATTTTTATTCTCACTTTTGAATAAACAGAAAAATCCTATGACGATATTGATCGCGATCAGAACGTTTAGCGATAATTTAATTCCAAGAAAAGGAATAAAGACAAAACCAGTTATAATAGAGCCAAGGATACATCCAAACGTATTTATCGCATAAAGTCTTCCAGTGAAATTCCCTATTGACCTATAATCTTTTGTCATTATTCTGACAACGATTGGAAATGTCGCACCCATTAATAACGTTGTCACAAACATTAAGATAAAGCACGCAATAAAATCATATAAAATAGGCAGGTATTTGACCTTTACAGCAATGTAATATACCATTGGGGCAAGCAGGAAAGCGGAATAACCTATACCAAGTTCAAGATATGCGAAAAATCTAACGCCATTTTTTATCTTGTCAAACAAACGCGTAAAAATTAGGCTTCCTAACGCAGTTCCCAAAAGAAAAACTGTTAATATAATAGTGTAAGTATATCTTGTATTTGCTAATGGAAGCGATAAATACCTCGTCCATGCTATTTCATACCCAATGGAAGCAAAGCCAGAGAAGAAAAAGCATATAGGAATATAGTTTAGTGATAGCTTTGTTTCATTAATAAACTCGTCATTATTTTTTGGAATTTCTGCATTTCTTGATACAAGATAAAGTAACAATGCTATAGCAATATTTATAATACCAGCGAAATAGTTTGTAATATCTACACCAAGCAAGCGAATAAAATAAAATCCACAAAGAAAAGTTCCAAGAGTTGCTCCCGCAGTGTTGATGCCATAGATTATGCCTGAGCGACTTCCGATCACTTGGTTTGAGCGAATGAGATAACCGCTTATTATCGGCAAAGTCCCGCCCATCATTGTAGTTGGTATGATCAGTAAGAATTCAAATAGGATAAATTTTATCAATGTTGATGTGAAAAAGGATTGATGGACATATTCATAAATTATGGTATAAAACCAACCGTATATTCTAATGAATGAAGGGAAAAGTAAAGCAAAAATGCCGATGACAAATTCAAGGAGGGCATATATTTTTATCGGATTTTTAATTTTATCAGCCTGTTTGCCTAATAAGAAACTTCCTATTGCCAGTCCGCCAAAAAAAGCAGAAAGAACTGTCGTCATAGAAAAGACAGTTGTTCCGAATATAAGACCGAGTTTCCTGATCCATATAATTTCATATACTAAACCGAGAAACCCTGAGGCAAAAAAGCAGATGAGAATTATAATTGTCTTGTTCTTCTCTGTTTTTATGTTATCCAAAGACATATCAAAATAATTTTTTGAATGTAATTATATTTTATATTGTTTCACAACCAAGCTGATTTCAGCTCATACACTTTTAGCAGGATGATATTTGCTTCACCATCTAACGAATATATGCTTAAATTTTCGTTATCCAGATCAGGTAAAAAGCAAGAACTTAACGAGACAAGACCATCATTGCCGAAAACCTCAATAGAAGTCCGATCAACGAGTATTTGCAGGCTTATCTTATTGTCAATCGGTTCTAACAAAGCCGATCTTCCAAGACATGATAATTGCTTGCTTTCCTTGTTATATTGGACTTTTTCCCCGTATATGACAAATCCGACTTCGGACGATTTATAAAGTTCAATCTCTGCATAGATATTGAAAAGATCACCTTTAATTCCCGATAGAATGTCATTTTTCGGCGGTAAAATCTGATCTTGCCAAAAATATTCTTTTTGATAGATATTTTCAATTTCTTTTATAGGTTTACGGAAAAGCCTTATCCCATAAGGAGTTGTCCGTAATGTAAGTTCAACAGGAAACGTCATCTGTTGATTAAAGGGCATATCAGGATATTTTCCGCCGTTCATCCAAGCTATCTGAATTCTTCTGCCATCGGATTTTGGAATATCGCTCCATGTCTGCGCTGCGTAAAAATTAGCTCCAAAGTCTGTTCGTAGAAGATCACTTTCTGCTTTAAAAATTTTTCCGTCAAAAGTGCCGATATAATGATTGCCGTTAGCCCCCCAGAATACCCATTTTTTATTATTCGGATCGCCGTCAACAGGCAATTCAAAGATGTCTGGACACTCGCTGGTGTTAGGAAGATTTATATCAGAAAGCCGAGTCCATTCTTTCAAATTAGGAGATGAAAATAACGCATAATCATTGCCGTCTAAATATAATGCCATTATCCACTTCTCAGTAGGCTCATGCCAGATAACTTTTGGGTCGCGATTGCTTCCTATGATATGTCCAAGCACAGGATTTTTTTCATACTTTGTCCAAGTTCTGCCTTTGTCATTGCTGTATGCTATGGATTGAGTGAAAGGCTGTCCTTTTGATTCATCAGATGTCCCACCTGCTGATGTATAGATACAGATAAGAGGTTTTTCATAGCCTGTTTGAAATCCCGTAGTATTATTCCAATCCACAACCCCTGAACCAGAAAATATAGTGCCTAATTTGTCTGGATAAATGGCATTTTCAATCTGATTCCAATGCACCATATCCTTGCTAATTGCATGTCCCCAAGTCATATTGCCCCAATTTATGCCTGATGGGTTATGCTGAAAGAAAAGATGATATTCACCTTTATAATACATTAGACCATTAGGATCATTTAACCAATTCTGTTTGGCTGTAAAGTGAAACTGTGGACGATACCTTTCATTATACAATTCCCGCATTTCTGTCTCTCCTTGCTTGACATTGCTAACGAAATCTTATATATTGACCTTGACCTGATTATAATCCATTATAGCGAGATTTGCAAGGACGATAGTTAGTCAAAAGGAGAAATTCCATGAAATATCTTGAACCATCAAAAGAGATTGACGTTTTTGGAGAGTATGACGTTATCGTAGTTGGAGGCGGAGTTGCTGGTCTGACTTCTGCTATTGCAAGTGGTCGCAATAACGCCAAAACATTGATAATAGAACGCTTTGGATACTTTGGTGGAACTGCAACAGCTTCGTTGATGATCAATATTAACGGTTTTCGTAATCAAGTAGAGCCTGATAGCACTCAAACTGTCAAAGGGATAGCACAGGAGATTATAATTGAGTTATATAAGATGAAAGGTCTTGGCAAAAGCCCTTATCCACAAAAGGAATATGACATTGAAAAGGGAGAATTGTCCTACTCTTACTGTATTGATCCCGAAAAGTTCAAATATATCACGCTTAAATTAGTTTATGAAGCGGGAGTTGATATACTTTTTCATACTTATTTCTCCGATGTCATCAAAAATGGCAACGAGTTGAAAGGAATTATTGTAGAGAATAAATCTGGTCGTGGTGCATTGTTCGCTAAGGTAGTTGTAGATGCTTCAGGTGACGGCGATGTCTCTGCCCGTGCTGGTGTGCCTTTCTGGCAAGCATCGTCTGATGACAAAGCATTGAAAGACAACATAATGTATAAAATATCTGGTATAGGCAATGCGGACTTTGGCAATTGTAGATATGATGACAGCTCAGTAGTATGGGGTCCTGGTGGAGTTTGGGGGCAGAATAACGCATGGGAAATTTCAAAAGCAGAGATTAAAACAAGGCTTCAAATATTTGAACATTTCAATTCCATTCTTGAAAAAAATCCGCAGTTAAAGCAAGTTGGTGCTTATGTTGCAGAAACTCCGCCAATGATAGGCATACGCCAAACACGATTTATTGAAGGTGAATATAAACTCACCGCTGATGACGCTATCACTGGACGCAGATTTGATGATGTTATAGCGATCAGTTCTTGCCCAATAATCAGTTATTATGGCTATCGCCGTTATCTTGAGCATGAAGGCTATGACATTCCATATCGTTGTTTAGTTCCAAAAGATATTGATAATCTGTTAGTCTCTGGACGCTGTATATCATCGGAACAACAGCCTTATGAATCGCATAGAGCGATGGCGCCGATGATGGCAATTGGTCAAGCATCTGGCACAGCTGCTGCGTTATCTGCTAAAAATGACGTTAAACCAAGATATTTAGATGTTAGCGTTTTGCAGGATACTTTGATTCAGCAGGGAGCAGAGCTTAGAAAAAGATAGCTTTCCTCAACGACCTATCTCATGAGCGCCGATAGATGGAGTTTGTGGGCGGGGTTTTCTATCTATATCTTCTGTCACTTCTGGTAGAGGTTTTGCCTTGCCAACGACATCGTCAATGCTTTCTTTTAGATGAAGATCGCCATTTTCAGGATCAACAAAATGCTCTGTCAAATCCTTTTCAAGATTATTGATAAACTTTATCTTGCTTTCGGATTCTATGCATATCTTAGGACCGCTTACGATATTATTCGCTACCAAAAGCCCATCGTTATCATGGACAAGTCTTATCAATCTGCCTAAACGATTATTTGGATCATGTATAGTATTATTGATGATCTTGCATTTATTCGTATAATCAGCTAATATGCCGTTTTCAGGTGCTCTCGTCACGAAGTTATTCCTTACTATAAATCCTGAGCAATGAATAGGTGTATCTGGACGCTTAAAAGAATTGCCCAAAGCAATACCTGTGTCACAGTCTATGATGATATTACGTTCAACTATGCAATCTCTTGACTCATGCCAAATAAAGATAGCCCCTCTGGCACTTCTTGTCCTTCCTTGAATGCCGATAAAGACGTTATCGCTGATGATCCAATTGCTTGCATACATTATGTCTATCCCACCGATATAATTTCCGCCAAAATTCTCAGCAGTATCTGCTGGATCATCAGAATATCCTTTTTGTCTGTCGTTGTAGAAAAGGCAATATTGAACTCGGCAGTTTTTCGGTCGGATATTTTCACGATCTCCTTCTGGAATAAGGACAGCTTTAACGCCTCTTTGCCATATATTGTGGATTATACAGTTATATATCGTGACATTTTGGACGTTTGTATTAGTATTTAGCTTAAAACCGTTCCACTTTATATTTTGTATTGTGAGATTTGCAATACTTACATTTGAGCATTTAGTGACGCCTATAAGTTCGCCATGAATGCTATTTGACCCATCAATGATCACTTTTTCGCGATGTCCGGATTCGCCCCTCAATGTCAAGTTATCCGTTTTAATTTCAAGATAACGAGGCATTTCATAAAAGCCATCTGCAAGCGATATGGTAGTTCCCTTTTTAGCGTTATCAACAGCATCAAATAACTCGTTGACGTTTGATACTTTTACCAAATTCTCTGATGGCATAGGCAGAGAAGGTGCTAATGGAAACCAAGCCTGAAATGGTGGTTTAATTGTCCTATCTACTGACATTTTTCTATTACCTCTTAGAAATTCCCCAACTCTGATTCACCCTCAGTTTTTTTACACCTTGTAAAAATACGCCCGACAATTCCAAGAGCTGTATGAAACCAATAAATAGGATAAAGCCAAACGTCACCTATGAAAGAGTTTGTCAACAATAAAT
>DTPJ01000480.1 GCA_011334435.1 Candidatus Poribacteria bacterium
AAACAAACAACGACATTATTAAAAATAAAGAAACGAAAATCAGCAATTCTCTATACATATTTCAATCCTTTCTGGCAAAGCCGATAATAAATTACGTCCCTATATATAATATCAATATCCATAGATATATGGCAAGTGCGAAAATGTTTTGACTAAATATAATTGATAGTGTATACTGATTAAAGGGTATAAATTATAAGGTATTGTTTTGTGTGACTATTTCACTAAATTAGAAAGGTGAAAAATGAAAGTTGGAAGTGCAAAAGTTGACATCACTCCCCCATTAAATATTCCATATTTAGCATATTTGCCGAGACAAGGAAAGTTTAAAGGTGTCCATGATCCGCTTTACGCAAGGGCATTGGTGTTTGACGATGGCAAAATGAAGCTCGCCATCATCTCAGCAGATTCAATAGGTTATAATAACGAATTGCTTGGCGAAGAATATAATTTTTTATCCGAAGTTAGAGGAAAAATTCAAGAAAGAACGGGAATTTTAGGATTAAACGTCATGCTTGCGACGACTCATGCACATTCAACCCCAGAGACAACAGGCATAACTCGCCTTCTTGACGCTAATGGTGCGGGAGAATGGCTTGAGGTGCTTATTGAACAACTGACATCTGCGGTTGAGATGGCTAATCAAAATTTAGTTGAGATGTCCATCAAAGCAGGACTTGGCGAAGCACGAGGCATAGCAAAAAATAGACGTAAAGGAGCGATGACGCTTGATGAACAAAGGGCAAATGGCTTTGTTGATGAGTCTGTCGGTATCCTGCTTTTTCAGACGGAAGATTTTTCTGCTTCGGACATCATAATAAACTATGCTTGCCATCCTGTGACAGTTCAAGTTCAGCCGTTAGTTTCTGCGGATTATCCGGGCGTTGCTACTAAATTAGTTGAAAAGGTCGTCAATGGTTGTAGAAATTGCCTATTTTTGCAGGGTTCCGCAGGTGATATTAACCCAATGCGTGATGACACAAGGGATTTTAAAGATGTTGAGCTTTACGGAAACATTTTGGGTGGAGAGGTGATAAAAACTGTTGCACAAATGAAAGCACCTGATTATCCAGTTATGCCAAATATAATCGGCATCGCATCAAAGATGATCATGCTTCCATCACGTGATTTGCCTGATCCAAAGCCATATAGAGAGGCGTTTGTGTCCGCTTTAAATTCTGCACAAGAATCAGGTACACAAGAAGAAAGGGATAGACATCTGCGTATTGCTGGGTATAACCGCGAAACACTTAAACGTATTGAGCGAGGCGATGCACCGATCTCAGTAGAAATTCAGGTTTTGCGAATTGGCGATGCCTTAATAGTTGGTATCCCCGGTGAACTTTTCATAGGTTTAGGCTTGCAGATCAAGCGAGAATCTCCCGCGTCTTACACGTTTATATCAGAAACGACAAACGGTTGGATAGGCTATATACCGACTATTGGCACTTACGCAGAAGGTGGATATGAAGTCCATCCGGGACCATGGTCAATGACAAATGAAGAAGGCGGACAAATGATCGTCCAAACAGCATTAGAATTGATAAATGATTTAATTAATATAAAAACTGACGAAACTTGATTTTTATAAACAATGGGGGTTCTTTGGTAATAAATATGAAAAGTCCATTATAAAAGGCAATAAAAATGCGGATTTAGCATTTTGAACCTGTTGGTAAATTGATAAAACTTGTATGTAGGAAATATATGGACTTGCTTGAATTTATACCAAAGAACCATAAAATCAGGAGGGATAAGGTATGAAAAGGGTTTTTGTAATTACAATGGCTTTTGTATTTGTCTTATTTTTATTAAACTCTATGTGCTTGGCAGAAGAGGCTGAGAAAAAATCTGATGAAAAGGCAAAAATTGAGCCTAAAATGGAAATTAGAGAGTTTCCTGAACCTGTTAGAGAGTTTGAAAGAGATGAAAGTAGAATTTTATATGAATTACGGGATATGATCAGGCAACAGAATGAAGAAATTCGCCAACTTAGGGATGAAATTTTCAGACTACGTAGGATGATTGAAGAGAGAATGCCAATCCCTCAGCCACAGATTCGCAGAGGAGAAGGCAGACCCCCTAAAAGATTAGATGAAGGGCGACCACGAGAGGAATATCAAAGATTTGATGAAAAGCGAACTGAAAGACCTATGGAGTTTGAGAGACCTCTTGAAAGACCTATGGAAATAGATTCGGAAATACGAAATCTTGAAGATAAGGTCAGACGCGATCCTAATAACATAGATGCACACATGAGATTAGCCCGTTTATACGAAGACAGAGGCAGAATAGAATCTGCAATAGAACAATATAAAATAGTGACAAAAATTAAACCAGATTTTGAGCCTCCTTATACGGCGATTAGACGGTTAGAAGCGAGGCAAAGGGAAATTCGTCCAGAAGAGGAATTCAATATAGGTGAAGTTATCTCATCAAGCATAGAGGAGGTCACAATAAAAACTCTTGAAGGAGCAACTGTAACGTTTAAAGTTCCAAAAATGCGGAAAGATGATGGCACTTGGGCACCGAATAAAGAGATTGGAGATAGGGCAAATGCCTTAAAAAAAGGTGAAAAAGTTAAGATTTTCTGGAACATGGTTGAGGGTGAAAAAATCATTAATCGGATAGAACAACATGAATAATATAATTACAAAGCCAGATTTTACAAAACTTGAATTGATCCTTCCGGGAGAAGTAGTCCAAGCGGGAAAAGGCGAATTTTATCTCATTCGTCAGGATATAGAAAAATTATGCTATGACGCCGAAAACTTAATGAGAAAATACCAAGACATATTCAACTTATCTATTGATCATAGCAGGCTAAATAACGATTTCAGAAGTCTTCTCACAGTTGATCCAAAAGAGATCGTCTTTCTTGATATAGAGACAACAGGACTTTCAAATACACCTTTATTTCTCATAGGTCTGCTTTATTTTGATGATGATAACCTTGTCATTGAACAGTTATTCGCCAGAGATTACTCCGAAGAGGAGCATCTTTTGCATTACTTTAGCGAATTTGTGCCGAAATTCAATGTGCTTGTGACTTTCAATGGAAAATCTTTTGATATACCTTTTATAAGGGATAGGATGATATTCCATAGAAAATTTGCCAATTGGAAATATACACATGTAGATATTTTGCTTCATTCAAGAAGACGATGGAGAGGGGTACTTCCAGATTGCAGATTGCAAACACTTGAATATTATATCTGCCAAAGAAGACGTCTTGATGATGTCCCTAGCGCTCTTGTGCCTGAAATATACCATGACTTTGTCAGAAACGGAAACCCTGAATATCTCTTAGGGGTATTTCATCACAACGCACTTGATCTTATAACGCTTTTTGAGTTGACATGCGCACTTATCATAATGGAATTGGACTGAGGAGGACTTTATGCTTGCTGGCATAGTCAGACGTTTCGGTGAGGTCTATGCAGAAGATGTTCCTATGCCTGTTATCGGCGATTACGATGCATTAGTGAAAATAATCGCATGTGCATTCTGCAATGGAACAGATAGCCATATCATAGAAGGGACATTGCCTTTTGTCTCGCCTTTACCGCTTATATTGGGACACGAAAGCGTCGGTCGCATAATAGAAGTTGGGGCAAAAGTTAGAAACTATAAGGTCGGTGATATTGTGTTTAGACCTCAGGTAGTTTATAAAAATGTCCCTGATGTGCCTAATATTTGTTGGGGCGGATTTGCTGAATATGGCGTTGTCAGTGATGGAAGGGCAATTGCAGAAGACAAAGCAGGATCAGTGCTTTCTGGTTCATGGGCAATGCAACAGATCATCCCAGAAGGTATTGATCCGATAGAAGCGACTGTTCTTATAACTGTTAAAGAAACTCTCAGTTCCCTGCTAATCGCTGGATTTAACGCGGGAAAAAGTCTTCTGATATTCGGTAGCGGTCCTGTCGGAATGAGTTTTGCCATCTGCGGGAGGATGCTTGGTGCATCAAATGTCGTCATTGTAGGCAGAAGAGATGAACGGTTAAAGCAAACTTTGGCTTTTGGCGTTGATGAGACGATAAATTCATCTAAGGAAGATGTAGTTAAAAAAGCAAGGGAGCTCAGTAAGGGTAGAGGATTTGATTTAGTGGTTGATGCGATAGGAAGCTACGAGGTGATCAATCTTGCTGTCAAAACTGTTGCACGTAAAGGGATTGTCGGTCAATATGGCGTGCCAGTTGTGCCTCGTGAGCAATTCCAGCGATTTGAGCTTGATTTTCGCGGGACGCCGAGCAATTGGTCTTTGAGTTTTCTCAATCCCGATGAGCCATCAACGCATGAGATAGTCTGTGGTTGGGTCAAGCATGACTTACTGTCAATGAAAACGTTTATAACGGAGATAATGCCATTGAAGGATATTGATCATGCATACGAAATAGTAAAAAGTGGAAACGCTATCAAGGTGATACTAACTATGTAATTATGATATTAAAAAGTATTTTTTGAGATAATAGCGAAATTTTAAGGAAATGATTGGCTTATAGTAGAAAAAGTTATTGATTCATGGAGAGAAACTGCGGAAATACTATAAG
Organism: Candidatus Poribacteria bacterium; assembly: GCA_011334435.1. Classification (GTDB taxonomy): domain Bacteria; phylum Poribacteria; class DTPJ01; order DTPJ01; family DTPJ01; genus DTPJ01. The sequence continues at coordinate 4,554 of DTPJ01000480.1, forward strand.
ATAAGAAAGCAATGCAGAGCATAAGAAAATCAATCAAAGAATCAGAAATGAGAGAAGTTAGCAGATGGGAGGAAGTCAGAAAGAGGCTAAAGCTATAATAGATTTTACAAAACAGGCAGAAAAAGACTTAAGGAAATTGCAAAAGAAGTTATCATTGTTTGCCATAGATGATCTTCACAAAAAATTGGAATCTATATCCAATGATCCGTTTTCTGATAAACCACTTAGTGGAAATTTAAGAGATTTTTATTGTATTCGTTTTGGAAGCTATATTGACGAATGTAGAGCATTTTCATTTCTCTATACCTTTTTAATTCTTATGATAATTGAATTTAACGCATTTTCAGAATTCTCATTCAGTTTTATTATATTCGTTATATTCAAAAAATAATTTAGGATAGATACTTTGAAGATTTCATATTTTGTAAAATGGTCAACCAATTAAACTTTTTGATTTAATTTTGATCTAATATGGTTGACCGAGATTTGGGAGGGTAAAAATAAAACAATTAAGCAAAATACTGAATCTTACATTCTGAAAAGATCAAGCTAATGATAGCATTCTATTAATGGCGTTCACATAAGCTTTTGTGCTTGCCTCAATAATATCTGTGCTTGCGCCTCTGCCAGTGATAATCTTGTCGCCATTAGTGGCTATCCTCATAATAGCTTCTCCCATAGCATCTTTGCCTTTTGTGGCAGCATTTAGGGAATAACTGATCAACTCAACTTTAACGCCAGTGATCTTGTCTATCGCCTTGCAAACTGCGTCCAAAGGACCGTCTCCGCAAGCAACCTCTCTGAATACCTCATCGCCTTTTTTTAATCCTATGACAGCGACAGGTGTCGGAGTTCCGCCGATGACCTGCATATATTCAAGCGAGTATGTCTGTGGTGATAATTGCAATTCATCTTGAACAATCGCTGAAAGGTCTTCGTCATATACCTGTTTTTTCTTGTCCGCAACTGCAAGGAATCTTTCATAAACTTTGTTTAACTGATCATCTTTTATTTCGTAACCAAGCTCAGAAAGTCTATGTCTGAGCGCATGTCTTCCTGATCTGGCTGTTAGAACGATCTCGCTTTCAGAAAGCCCAATATCCTGAGGCATCATAATCTCAAAAGTGCTTCGTTCTTTTAGGACGCCGTCTTGATGTATGCCTGAACTGTGAGCAAAAGCATTGCTTCCAACGATAGGCTTGTTTGGAGGAACAAGAAATCCTGAAAGCCTGCTTACAAGCCTACTTGTGTTTATTATCTCTTGGGTTTTGATGTCTGTATAAGCGTCAAGATAATCGCCACGAGTTTTGATGGTCATAACGACTTCTTCAAGCGAAGTGTTGCCTGCACGTTCACCCATTCCATTTATCGCACACTCTACCTGTGTTGCACCTGCTTTTATTGCAGAAATGGCATTAGCAGTTGCCAGACCAAGATCATCATGGCAATGAACGCTAATCCTTACTTTATTAGCATCAGGGACATTTTTGAAAATATCGGATATAAGCTGTCCGAATTGCTCTGGTATAGCGTAACCCACTGTATCAGGAATGTTGATAACTGTTGCCCCTGATTCAATAGCGGATTGTATCACTTCATAGAGATAGACTGGATCAGTACGAGATGCGTCCATCGCAGAAAATTCAACTTCCTGACAGAGAGATTTTGCCAGTTTGACTGCATTTACAGCCATTTCAAGAACTTGTTCTCGTGTTTTTCGCAGTTGTCCCTTTATATGTATATCAGATGTGCCTATAAATGTGTGTATCATCGGTTTCTCAGCATATTTTAGAGCTTCGCCAGCCCTTTCTATATCTGCGGGGATAGCCCTTGAAAGTGCACAAATAATGGGTCCCTTTATTTCCTGAGCTATACTACTGACAGACTCAAAATCTTCTTGTGATGAGATGGGAAAACCAGCCTCTATTACATCTACATTAAGCTTTTTCAGCTGCCTTGCTATTTCCAGCTTTTCCTCAGAATTCATTGAAGCGCCTGGCGATTGTTCTCCGTCTCTCAGTGTTGTGTCAAATATAAAAATTTTCCGTGACATTATACATTTCTCCTTTTTAATTAATGATGATTTATTATTAGATGATTCATTAAGTTTTCGCAAGTCATCTTCGCTAAGTGAATCCTGAAGCCCCATCTTCATCACCTCCTCATTAATGACAAATAAAAAATCCACTTCCAAAATAACTTTGGCAGTGGACTTTGTTTGAATTAAAAATCACTAATTCCAATTTTAATAGCCCACTACCCGGTCTGCAACAAAGCAAGTGCAAGGTCATCACTGACCAAACCACCGCACAACCAAAGTAATAGGGCATATAATATAAATTTAGCTTTATTTTGAACTCTTTTAGACATAATTCAAACCTGTTGAAAAGAAAGAGAAATTAAAACAATACAATGTTACATAAATATTTTAGCGAATAAACGGTGAAATGTCAAGGATTTTTCCCTCTGATTCACCCTCAGTTTTTTACACCTCGTAAAAATACACC
>DTPJ01000467.1 GCA_011334435.1 Candidatus Poribacteria bacterium
AGTTTTATCTGACGTGCTGATTCCTCGCCAGAGACATAAAGCGTTTTTCCATAATTTTGTGTCAATCTATCAAGGACTTGAAGCAGAAGCGTTGATTTTCCGATGCCGGGGTCTCCGCCGATTAAGATCACAGAACCGGGGACTGCACCTCCACCAAGAACCCTGTCAAATTCCTCTATCCCAGATTTTAGCCTTTCTTGATCAATAGTTTCTATACTTGATATTGGCTTAGGTTGATCATAACTATCGTTGACAAGCCTACGTCTATTTGATGGCGAAGGAATGGAACTGACCAACTCCTCAACCATAGTATTCCATTTATTGCATTCAGGGCATTGTCCAACCCATTTTGGGGATTTTGCCCCACATTCTTGACACACAAATATCGTTTTCTGCTTCATCTTACTTAAACACTGCCTTAATGCCGACATTAATGCCGGGTTCCGAACTGGTAATGTCCTCAGCGCCGAACAATAAATACCAATCGCGGAATACCCTAACTGATGCATCAACATCAACTTCTGGTTCTCTATGTGTAATGCCTACACCATCTATTGACAATCCAGCGCGATTTGGAATTAACCAATAATCTAATCCTAATCCTGCCTTTGATTTGATAAATCCGCCTCTTATGGTCAGATTTCCGAACCTTCTTCCAGCTAAAATATCATACTTGACATCATTACCTTTCATAAATAGCCCTGCGGTATAAGTATAAGGGGATTTCGGCAAAATTGAAAAATTTACTTTATTTTGTAGACTTTCTGATAGACTGTTATAGCCAAGTTGGTATTCTGCCCTCATATCAATTCCGTCAAAATAATTCAGTTTTTTATTAATCCTATCAGTTGCATCATTAACTTTGCCAATAGCACTTTTACTGACAGCTATTGTCTCGTTTATTTGTTTATAGCTATCCTCGCTTTTTACTAATTTTCCTAACGTGCCGTTGCCTTTTTCTACTTCCTCAATTATGTAATCTGCCCTGTCTAAGACATTATTCAACAATGCACTTGCACGATTAAAGTCTATCAATGCCTTTTGGAGCTTCTGATCGCTTGAATCTGCTATACCATCAACTTGTGTCATAAGTTCTGATATTGATTTATTTAAATCATCTACGTATCCGTCAATTTTTTTTGTAAGAGCGTTTACCTCTTCTGACGACTTCCGAAGATTTTCAAGCGATCCTGCAACTATCGGAGATGATACGTTGATTATGCTATTGATGCTTTCAGTCATTGATTGGACTGCTGGCAAGATGCGACTCCGATCTTTGTTTAATTCCGTGACAAGTTTTTTTAGCTCAGTTATAGTTTGAGCTACGTCAGTCTCTTTTCCTCCCGTGATTTTATTGATATTTGCTAATAAAATATTAAGATCATTTATAGTTTTTTTGACTATGTCCTTTGTCTCTCCGATGAATTCTCTCGCATCTTTTATGCTAGAACGGACGTTATCCTGATTTGCTATTATTGCATTTTTTGCCAAATTTAGTGCATCAGATGACCTTTTTGCAATGTCATTGACCTGAATTAATATATCACCTATGCTTGGTGGACTTGTCCCTATTAACGGATCATCATTGGTTAATTTATTTGTCAATGGACCATTTATTATCTCTATATATTTTTCACCTATGATGCCGATTACATCAATAACGATTCTGTATCCTTCCCTTATTTTGACTTTTTTATCTATTTGTGCAGTCACTTGCACCCAATCGCCCATCAGATCAATTGAGGTTACTTTTCCGATCTCCATTCCATACATGCTCACTTGGGCATTTTTTACTAAACCACCTACATTATCAAATCTTATTTTAATGTATTGATTATTTATGCTTGGTTGCCATCGTGATGCTTTTAGCAAAAGAACAGACAAAAGCGAGAGTCCTATAATAACCATCAATCCTACTTTTACTTCATTATGCCATCGTTTAGCTTTCATCAGAAGATTTCTCACTTTCTCACATTATCTAGTAGTCAATTTATTAGGATCATCACAAAATATGCCTGTGTTAATGAAATCAAAGACCCATGGTTGGCTGTTTGAACGCATTTCATTAGGCGTGCCAACAGCTATTATTTCACCATTTTTCAGCATAGCCATTTTTGTAGCAACAGAAAACGCACTTTTCATATCATGAGTAACAACAATAGAAGTTACGCCTAACTCATCATGTAGCTTCTTTATAAGTATGTTTATTTCCTCTGCCATTAGAGGGTCTAAACCTGTGGTTGGCTCATCATAAAGTATTATTTGAGGGTTCATTGATATTGCCCTTGCCAAGCTAACACGTTTTCTCATACCACCGCTAAGGTCTGATGGCATCATATTTTCTATGCCTTTAAGTCCGACCATCTCTAATTTTTCAGCGACGGTTTTGGCGATCTCAGATTTTGTCATCGTTGTTCTTCGGACAAGGCAAAAACCGACATTTTCTCCAACAGTGAGAGAATCAAAAAGAGCTGATGACTGAAAGACCATGCCAATGTCCTTGCGAACCTCGTCCATCTGTTTTTCAGATAAATGCGTAATCTCTTTTCCGTCAATCCATATCTCGCCACTATCTGGGTCAAGAAGTCTGATAATAAGTTTTAATAGAACACTTTTACCGCATCCGCTTGCACCCATTACGACCATAGTATCGCCTTTTTCTATGGTGAGATCAACACCTTTTAATACCAAATTGTTTTCAAAACTCTTAGTTAGCTTCTTTATATTTATCATTTTTACGAGACATCAAGGATAGCATTAATAAGATAATTCAAAAAGAAATCAGCCACTATTATAAGCACAAATGAATGAACTGCTGATATAGCGGTAGCGCGTCCTACGCCCTCTGCTCCGCCTGTTGTGTATAATCCCCTATAACATCCTACCATAGCGATAATAGACCCGAAGACTACTCCTTTAATAACTCCACCAATTATATCACCGACATAGAAATACTTTTGAAATTGTTGATAAAATACACCACTGTTTATGCCGAAGGAAAGGCTAATAAAAAGCCCTCCGAGTATGCCAGCGACATCAGCGAATATGATCAATATCGGCACCATAACTGCACAAGCGACTAATCTTGGGACTACGAGGTATTTTATTGGGCTTGTTGCCATCGCTCTGAGGGCGTCAATCTGTTCTGTGACTTTCATAGTCCCTAATTCAGCGGCAAATCCAGTTCCGACCCTTGCAGCCATAACAAACGCAGTAAGCATCGGTGCAAGTTCTTTTAGCACAAGCACAGCGACAAACCCGCCCATCATACCTTGTGCTGATATAGGTTTTAGTTGATAGAATGCCTGAACAGCACCGACAAACCCTGAAATTGTCCCAGTGATAATCACCACGATCAGTGATCGGACTCCTGTTTCGTATAACTGTTTGCCGATCTCTGCTGTCTCCTGTGGAAATATAAAAAGCTCTCTGAATGTTGAAAAATATAAGCATTGACATCTTACCAACTCCGCCAATGCCTTCAGAAAGCCTATTGATAAAGTTTGTTGTAAGTCCCATGAAACGCCCTTTGATCTTGGAGATTATATAGAAGGAAGGTAAAAGAAGGCATCTTTCCAATATTTGATAGATCAAAAACTTGAATCTATCACCTATAAGCTTTTGAACCTTCTATCTAAGTTATCAAATCTCATACAATTTGCCCTGAAAGCCAATTTAATAGTGCAAGTGGGACCATTTCTCTGTTTTCCGATTATGACTTCTGCTTCTCCTGGCTTATCCGATGGTTCACGTTCGTAATATTCTTCTCTGTAAAGGAATACAACAAGATCAGAATCTTGCTCAATTGCACCTGATTCACGAAGATCGGAAAGCTGAGGACGTTTATCTGGACGCGATTCTGGCGCCCTGCTTAATTGTGAGCATGCAATTATGGGAATATTTAACTCCCTCGCAAGACCTTTGAGTGACCTTGATATTTCGGATATTTCTTGCTGTCTATTTTCTGATCTGGTTCTGCTCTGCATCAGTTGTAAATAATCTATGATTATCAGTCCGACATTATACTCTGCTTTCATACGGCGGGCTTTGGCTCTGAGCTCCATAACGCTAATACCCGGAGTATCATCTATAAGCATTGGATATTCGTAGATTTTTCCCGCAGCGAGTGTCAGTTTGGGCCAATCAGGATCAGAGAGAAATCCCGTTCTTAATCTTTGAAAATCAACATTTGCCTCTGCTGATAACATACGGAGGAGAATTTGTTGGTAGGACATTTCCAGACTAAAAAAACCTACGGGGATTTTATGTTCGCCAGCTACATGTTGAGCGATGTTCTGGACAAACATGCTTTTTCCCATACCAGGTCTGCCTGCTACTATTATAAAATCTGATGGCTGGAATCCAGAAGTTGCCATATCAAATTCTGTGAAACCTGAGGGTGTGCCTATGACATGTTCTTTTCTATTGTAAAGTTCTTGTATAACATCTAACGTCTGCTTTATAGTTTTACGAACATGTATAAATCCTCTGGAAGCTTTATCTTTTCTAATATCAAGCACTATTCTTTCTGCATTATCCAAGAGCATATCAATATCTTCTGTGCTATCAAAAGAATCATTGTAGATTTGGACTGATGCACGGATCAACTTACGTCGTAAAGCTTCCTCTTTAACTATATTTGCATAATGGACCACATTTGCCGCGGTAGGAACGCTATCTATCATCTCGTCAATATATGCGACGTCGCCGACTTTTTCTAAATCACCAGTTCTCATAAGTTCTTTTGTTACGGTGACTTGATCAGCCGGCTCATTTCGCTCAAAGAGATTCAATATAGCGTTGTATATTTTCTGATGTGCTTCTTTATAGAATATATCTCCATAAGGATCATCACCTAATATCTCAATCACTTTTGGGATAGCCTCTCTCCCGCCATCTTCAGAAAGCAACATAGCACCTAACACTGATCTTTCAGCATCAATATTTTGCGGAGGAACTCTATCCAATCTGACTGAACCCATTTCCATATCGGATCACTTTATTCCTTTACAACCCAGACTTTAATATTAGTGGTTATATCTTGATAAATCTTTATTGGGACAGTAAAAACGCCTAATTCCTTTATAGGTTCTTCTAAAATAATTTTCTTTTTATCAACGGTGTAACCCTGTTCTGCAAGCACTTCGGCAATATCAGCATTTGTCACCGAACCGAATAATTGATCATTTTCGCCAGCTTTGACTTTAATTGTGCAAGAAATATTTGCAAGCTCACTGGCAAGCTTTTCGGCGTCCTTTTTATGCTTAACTTCGCGATCTAATTCAACTTTCTTCTCGTGTTCCAGAGATCGGCGATTTTTCTCTGTCGCTTCAATTGCGAGTTTGTGAGGGATCAGATAGTTACGGGCATATCCATCTGCGACATTTATAACATCACCTTCTCTGCCAAGTTTGTCCACATTCGTTTTTAAGATAACCTGCATATTTCACTCCGTTATTTTAAATAGTTTTCAGTCTATCCTGCATTTATAAGGTGACCGAAAACTTAAAAACTGAAAACCGAGATATTATGAACATTTATGATTTTTTAGTAAATGGCAGTAAAGCTATGTTCCTAGCTCTTTTTATCGCGACTGTGATCTGTCTTTGATGTTTGGCACAATTCCCAGATATTCTCCTCGGAATTATTTTGCCTCTTTCAGTGGTGAATGTCCTTAACAATTCAATGTCTTTATAATCAACTTTTTCAATGTTGTCACCACAAAGCCTACACATTTTCTTTCGTTTTTTTCCCGTATCGGTATAATAATATTTTCCCATTTATTTCACTCCAAAGCTAAAAAATTAAAACTCAACCTGAAAACTTTTAAAATATTAAAAAGGAATATCATCTTCTGATTCAATTGATTCTATGTCTTCATCAAACGGTTTTTCTTCGCCGGGTCTAGGACCGCCAAGGAATTGAACTCGCTCAGCCAGGACTTCAATTTTACTTCTTTTTTGTCCCTCCGGAGTTTCCCAGGTATTGGTCTGTAATCGCCCTTCAATAAAAACAGGTCTTCCTTTTGCCAAATAAGTATTGCAATTCTCCGCAGTCTTACCTAGAACTACAACATCAACGAAACAGACTTCTTCTTTTTTTTCTCCATCCTGCCCCTTAGTAATTCTATTAACAGCTAATCCCATTCTGGCGACGGCTACTCCATTAGGGCTATATCTGAGATCAACATCCCTTGTCAGATTTCCAATTAAAAAAACCTTGTTTAAGTTAGCCATTTGATTCTCCTTTTTCGTTGAAATAATTCCTTATTATTAAAGCCCTACGGAGAGATCAGCTATCTTCCTCATCATCTTCGTCATCTTCATTATCTTCTTCATCATCGTCATAGTCTATGTCTTCTTCGTCTTCATCGTAATCTTTAAAATCAACTTGGGTGAAGTCATCTTCATCTTCGTCAAAGATCGGCTTTGTTATTTCTTTTGTTCTTGGTTCTGGAATATCCTCTGCTCTCACTGTCATGTGTTTTATAATTGGCTCGCTTAAAATACAATATCTTTCTATTCTTTGAATTATTTTTGGATCAGTTTCATAATCCAGAAGGACATATATACCTTCTTTATTTCTTTTAATGTCATAAGCGAGTTTTCGTTTTCCCCAATTTTCCAGTTTTGTGATAACCCCACCAGTGCCATCTCCCGTTATCATATTTTGAAGCTCTGTGGTAATTTTATCTACGGTTTCTGTATCAGCATTGGGATTGATAATTATGATGGTCTCGTATTTGTTCAATATGAATTTCCTCCCTTTGGACTTATGAGTCCATAATTATGGACTAGGGACGATCCCCTAAATATTTAATAAACTTTTGCACGATAAAGGCATATATTATAATATACCAATAATGAACTCAAATCATCTATATTATTATACCATCATATATTCAATAGGTCAAGAATAAGATTTCCTGATTCACCCTCAGTTTTTAAAGGATACAAAAATGATATGTGTTTAAATGATAGATATGTAAGAAACTCTTGAAAAATAAACAAAAAATAGCATATCTTTATAAGTATTTTCTATATCTTTA
>DTPJ01000308.1 GCA_011334435.1 Candidatus Poribacteria bacterium
CATTTTTTTCAAAGGGGGATGCCTAAAAGTCTCCCTTTGGAAAAGGGAGATTTAGAGGGATTTTCTAACTAAATATGCAATTATAATTTGTAAATTGTCCAAAGTTTAGTAAATACTAAAGCTTGAAAATATATACAATTATACTTAGGATAAACATAAATAATTTACTAAATAGCCCAAAATACATAATCGCGATCAAAATTACGAACATAAACGGTTGTAATCTCATATATTGATAAGCATAGCGATCGGGCAATAGCGATTCTACAAGCTTTGAGCCATCTAAAGGTGGAATAGGAAGCAAATTAAATACTAAAAGCAGGACATTTACATACATACAGATAAAAAGCAAGCTATAAATCGGCGAACCAGATACAAATGCCCCTGTTGCATTCCCGATTTTCATAACCCAAATTAGAATTAAAGCCCATATAACATTAGCCATAGGTCCTGCTAATCCTACAAACACAATATCACGTCTTGGATTACGTAATAAGTTATAACTGACAGGGACAGGTTTAGCTGATCCGATGGCAAATCTCCCACCAGTAGATAAAAGAAGCAATATCGGCATTATTATTGTCCAAAATAGATCAATATGCACAATAGGGTTGAGAGATAACCGTCCTCTTTGCTTTGCTGTTGGGTCGCCAAGGCGATATGCCATCCAACCATGTGCGTATTCGTGAAAGGTCGCAAAAATTATAAATATTGCAAATATGAAAATCGCCTGAGTAATAGTTCTCCAAATATCCATATAATCCTCTTAAATTTATTGATAATTGAGCTTCCAAACAGAAACTGATCGGTCCATAACCCTTGCATATATCGGGAAATTACTTACCATACTGCAATTAGCATAAATCCAATTTCTAAACTTATGTTTTGGATCGAGAACCCGTAAACTTGACTCATCAAGAACAAACCAGACATCTTTTTTCTCATTACTCCAAGAATTTTTATAAGAATCAATATTGCCCATTATGTTTTCCAATTGCAAGATATTTGTTTTTTGAAGATAATATTCCGCAATGCGCGGCATTGAGATAACGACATAATCATCTTTCTCAACCTTATCTGATATTGTCTTAAAAGCCTCTTTCCATTTTTCTCTTCCGCCATTTTCATTAGTAAAATACAGATACGTTTGCGAAATCAACGAAATAAGTAGAATAACCATGACTGCTGATGAGATGGCTTTTGATTCTCTGGAACTTATTTCAATTAATTCTGACGCCACAAGCCCCGCTAATACAACATAAGCAGGCATAGTGAAAAATAAATAATAGCCAGCAACGTTCAGAAGCGGAGAAATAGCCAAAATAATCAAAAGAGGAATTACCGCATAGCATATCAGAAAAATTCCCCCTCTGTTAAGATACACAAGTGAATGAAGCCCTCCAATCAATGAAGCAGTAGAAAGAGGAATACTTAACGAATAGATTAAAGTAAAAAGTATATAAATCGTATTGCGTCCCCATTCATTTGATCCCCAACCTGATGATATATAATCTCTCACAGATGGCATAATAAGCAATAAAGCCGAAAGAGCAAATGGCAGAAAGAATACGATTATATTTTTTTTATTAAATCCTCTTGGGATATTCACTGGTAGAAACGATATTAAAATCAAATATCCGATAAAAACAGGCAATAAAAGGATACAATGCAAGTATGAAGAGATCGCCAGAATAGTAAATAACAAAGCCGATAAGGTATATCCAACTTTATTTTTTTCAAATGCTTGATAGAAGAATAATGCGGATGTAGCAGAGAAAAGAAAAGCAAGCGAATAAGCCCTAGCATTTTGAGACCAAAATATATGCCATGGGTGAATTGATAAGAATAAAGCGGAGATCATCCCTACACGCACTCCGAAAATGCTTCTTGCAAACAAATATATGATAGGAATACTTATTATTCCGATAACACAAGGACCAAGCCTAGCGCTCCACTCGCTTATACCGAAGAAATTGATGACATTATGGACTATAAAATATATTATTGGATTAATGTTCATTGTATCGGGAAATTTAAGGGAATCTTGGACTGAGAAGACCTCATCAGCCCAGAAACTCCATTCTCCTAATTTCCAAAATCTTATCAAAGCGCCAAGTGCGGTGAATATGATTAGAAAAATAATTTCCTCTATTACTTGTGCGAAGTCAGTCCTACGTTCAATATAAGACCTATAATCTGAATCGCTGGATCTCAGCATATACTCTCCTTATAGATGGTTCAGCAACTGCCCAAAGCCTTTTTCGCCATAGGGAATGGACTTTGTAAAGCGTCTTAAACCATTGCATTTTAGCCCCCCATTCTTCTTTAAAAGCTACCAATCCGTCATTTCCAATGGGAGAAGCACCAAAATCTACCAATTTATAACCATTTTCACAAGACCATTTTATTATATAGTTTATTATCGCATTGTTAGGGCGATAATTTAAAAAATTTGTATCTGATGTCTCACACCATAACCGAACATAACGATTAAAATGTAAAAATAACAAACCAGCAATTATGTTTCCATTTAATTCTGCCACAACTAAACGAGCTATCGGGCTGATCTGCAAGTATCTGAGCAATGAATAAGGCTTGGGTGTGCTACCGAAACGCCTCATCATCTCAATATACATTTTATAAAAAACGATCATATCCTTCTCTTCTTCGGTTTCACGGACAATAACGCCTGTCTTTTCTGCCTTTCTAACCGCACCTCGCACACGCTTGTTATAAGCATTCCAAACGAAATCATAACCTTTATCTAAGTCAAGTATATGTGTAAATCTATTTTCTTGATTGATAAATCCATTAGAAATAAATTCATTGACAATTTTCTCATCAAAATTCACTGGTAGAGTGATTGTGATCTCCATAAGACGATTTTGATCGGCTATTTCATCTATCTTCTGGCATACGGATTTGATCAATGCCTGAACATCAACTTCGGAGATAATCAAAATACCCCCTGGAAGCGTCCATGGCACAGAAGAAAGCGACTTGATCATCGGTATCGGCTGAAATATGAAGCACGGCATAACAGAAACTATGTTTCCATAATCGTCTTTGACTGTGAGATACAACGGCTTCATCTGCTTGAAACTGTATTTTAGGGCGTTATGCCATTCGTAAGTGTGCAATGCTTCACTATAAGGACATTTAGCGATAATTTCATTCCAAGCTACTAATTCCTCCGATGTTGCAAATTTAGTTATATACATATCTTTAATCTTTAATCTTTAATCTTTAATCTTTAATCTTTAATCCATAAGCCCAAAGCCCGACAGCACCATAAATGCCTAATATAATACAAAAAAGCATTATGATAATATGAAGGCTAAATCCAGATATAATAGCATCCTTGTTAGGGACGTTCAGATAAGTTAATGCAAGCACATAAGGTGCTTCAACTGTTCCAAATCCTGCGGGTCCATGTATCGGCAATAGGCTGAATAACACACCAAACAATATGGCGAACAAAAACTGCCATATATTGATTTCAAGGTTCATTGAACGCACTATAACCCATTGAGTCCCAAAACGTAACAATATTATCAATATTGAAAAAATTACTATGCCCAGAAATCTTAGATCAAAGCTGATATATGACAGTTCCTTGAATATCTCAATAACTTTCTCCTTTGTTAATAATAAGAGCTTTGACAATTTCTGACCATAGCTTTTTAACTTAAATAAGATAACGCTAATTATCAGAGTCAAAGCTAATATTATGATAATCATCAACAGCTTTGAATTTATGAGTTTCTGGAATAACGACGAAAATAAATCTGAAACGGATATTTCATAAGAGCGATTTATGATCTCATACCGCAGATGCCATGCGACAAAGATCATAGCGATAAAAACTATAAAGGCATCTGCAATTGCACCAGTTATCAGAGAAGCGAAACTTTTTGTCCCGGGCGTGTTAGCTTGCTTTTTCAGGAGATACATATACGAAAGTTCACCAGCACGCATAGGTAGGATATTTGCAAAAAACATATATAATGAAACTATTTTAGATATTTGCCAAAAACTGATACCGTTTCTAAGAATTATCTTAAATCTAATTGCCTTGAAAAATACTGATGTGGTATATAAACAAAACGCAATCACAAGTCCATAAACAGGTATGCTTGCGATTGCTTTTGGTATATCTTTCAATTCTATTTTTGATAATAGAAACCATGCAATTAAAACGCCGATAGCAATTGAGAGAGATATATGGATTATTTTTGCCCTGTTGATCTTTTTATAGTTCATGTAGAGTTTAGTTTAAGCAAAATGCGATTATGTGTCAAGTGCATAAGTCTTTTATTCCAGCATATATTGTGTTAAATAGTTCCTCAATATCGTCCTCTTCAACAGAAGAAAATGCAACTCTTATATCCCTTTCATCAAGAGCGATCACTCCTACGCCGTATTTGCTTAATAAATGCGTTCTAAGCTTTTCTGAGTTTACTGTTTTCAATCGCAGACACATAAAATACCCCGAATTGAATGGATAATAGTCCCAAACATCATTATATTTTGGATCGCTTAAAACTTCCTTGACCTTTAATGCACGAGCTTTGAGAATTTGAGCTTTTTTTGCCCTTTCTTCTTCTAATGATTCTGATTTTAGGGCTTCCAAAACTAACGTTTGCGAAAGATTAGAGCAGTTAGAAATAGTGCTTCTTATACACCCCATAACTTTTCTTTCTATGGCAGAGAATATCTGTTCCTCGCCATTTCTATCACCTAAACAAAAACTGATAAAACCAACTCTAAATCCCCAGACATATTCCTCTTTGGTAGCAGCATCAGCTTTAATAGTCAGCACTCTTGGATGTATCCCTGCAAGATAGCCAGCGATTGACTCTTCCAAGATGTCATCTTCATAAAAAAGCCCGAAATATGCGTCATCACATATCGCTATTACATCACAGCCAGTGTCAGCTACTTCATTTATGGCATCTGCGATCTCTTTCGCTTCTGCTTTTGTGACTGTATATCCTGTCGGATTATTAGGGAAATTTAGGATGGTCAGGATTTTTTTTGACTTTTTCCTAACATTAAGCAGTGCTTCCTTATATCCTTTTGTGTTAAAACCATTATTATTATACATCGGAAACATAGAAAGCTCTGCACCATATCTGACGGAGAACATCAACGGATAATTATCCCAGACCTTGTCAGGAAGGACTAAAATATCCCCGTGATCAACGAAAAGGTCACAAACAATGCTAAGTGCATGAGTTAATCCATTAGTGACAATTGGATTACTAAGGCTTTTCCCCTGTAAAGAAGGGTTATCTTTAAGAAGTTTTTTACGCCATTCTGCCCTAAGTTCTGGTTTCCCTGCTGCTGGTGCATAATCGTAAGAATCTTTTGGATGTATATCACTGATATATTTGTTGATTGATTGCAAGTGCATTGGGACACCTTGTTCTGTTGCGATCCCGATTGTTGCATTGATCTTTTTTGCTTGGGCTTTGGCTTCGGCACTTTGACTTAATATGCCTTTTGGAAAATATATCCTTTGACCAAATGATGAGAGCATATTAAATAGGTTCTCATTATTCTTTTTCAGTATATCATTAAGTTCAATAGCTAATGGATTAAGCAAACTCATGCGTTCTCCTTTCTTGGTAGGATCAATTGTTAATACTTTGAAGTGGTGCGGGAATTCGCCCTCCAAAACGGATAAATTTTCTGCTCATGCGGTTGTTTGGGACTGGGACGATATAGGCTTCGCCGAATAATCCTCCAAATACAGCCTTTTCTCCTGCCTTCATTCCCGGAACAGGGATAAGTCTAACTGCGGTAGTCTTGTTATTTATGATCCCAATCGCCATTTCATCGGCAATTATCGCTGATATTGTCTCAGCATCAGTATCTCCTGGGATAGCTATCATATCAAGACCGACGGAACAGACACTTGTCATAGCTTCTAACTTTTCTAATGTAAGCGTGCCTTTTCTGACGGATTCACTCATGACAATATCCTCACTGACAGGGATAAAAGCTCCACTAAGCCCTCCGACAGATGACGATGCAAACAGACCGCCCTTTTTTACAGCATCATTAAGCATAGCAAGCGCGGCAGTTGTCCCCGGTGCACCGACAGCATCTAATCCAAGCGTCTCTAATATTTCACCGACAGAATCTCCTACTTTTGGCGTTGGGGCAAGCGATAGATCAACTATGCCAAAAGCGACGTTTAGCTGTCTCGCTATTTCTCTGCCTATAAGCTCTCCGACCCTTGTAACCTTAAAGCTCGTCTTTTTTATCACTTCTGCTAAACCGCCAAGATCAATATCAGGATCATCTTTTATAGCGTCCTCAACTGCCTTTTTAACAACACCAGGACCAGAAACGCCGACATTAATGACGCAATCTGGCTCGCCAACGCCCATAGATGCACCTGCCATAAACGGGTTATCTTCTGGTATATTCGCAAAGACAACTAATTTAGCACAGGCAAAGCCATGCCTTTCCTTTGATCTGATCGCGGAATCTTTGATAATATTTCCTAACTTCATTATCGCTTCTATATTTATTCCTGCTTTTGTGGAAGCGACGTTTATTGCCGAACAAACTCGCTCCGTCTGAGAAAGCACCATCGGAATAGAGTCCATAAGTTTCTGATCGCCTGTCTTGATCCCCTTATGAACAAGGGCAGAATATCCACCGATTAGGTCTATTCCTATTTCTTCGCAGACCTTATCAAGCAGGACTGCTATCTCTATCATCTGCTCCATACTTGATTGTGCAGCAACTAATGCAATTGGACTGACTGCTATTCTCTTATTGACTATGGGAATACCATATTTTTGCTCAATTTTATTACATTCTGAAACTAAATTAGAAGCATATTTGAGTATTTTTTCTCTTATGCGTGCTTTAATATTGTCTCCATCGGCACATTCCCAAAGGCTTATGCCCATAGTAACTGCACGGACATCAAGATTTTCCAGATGGATCATCTTTATTGTCTCTAATATTTCCTGAAATTCAGGCATGAGAAACCTCCGTCTTCGGTAACGGGTAAC
>DTPJ01000694.1 GCA_011334435.1 Candidatus Poribacteria bacterium
CCCTTTTGCTTTGACAAACTCGTCAAATGTCAGATGGACAACTCCCGGCTGGACAATCGCTGATCGCCCTACTTCATCTAACTCTAAGATACGATTCATACGAGCAAAAGAGATTATCATTCCACCTTGTGCGACTGCACCTCCGCTGAGACCTGTTCCTGCACCTCTCGCGACTATTGGTATTTTATTTTCTCTTGCCCATTTGACTAATGTTACAATCTCCTTTGTGGAACGAGGCAATACAACTCCTAACGGCTCGCCTAATCCTAAACTTCCATCTATTTCATAAGCGATCAACTCTATTGGATCGGTTATAATAGCGTCTTTGGGCAATGCAGTTTTTAACGGCTTCCAAATATCCTGATTTATCGTCTTTTTCATCTTCCGCTTTCCTTTCCGTCCATTGCCCGATAGGACATATCCAATAACTCAACTAAATGAACGACTTTAGCCTTGATTTTGGCACGATTGACCCCGTTCCATAATTGCATTTGACAGCCTGTGTTACTGGTTACGATCATTTCTGCTGATGTGTCCGCTATTTCTGCCATCTTCATATCTAATATTTGATTAGCAATATCGGAATAGATTATGTTATACACACCAGCACTTCCACAACAGCGGTCTGGCGATTTAATCTCCACAAATTCTAATCCGGGAATTGAACTTAACAATGCCCTTGGCTGATCAATCACCTTTTGGACATGCCTTAAATGACATGAATCTGAATAGGTAACTTTGGCTTTGACTTCCCCTTTTGGCAGGACATGCAGGTTATCAATTAAAAATTCGCTAATGTCCTTGACCTTGTCACTGAATTTTTTAGCTTTTTCCAAATAGATCGGATCATCTTCAAAAAGACTGACATATTCGGTCTTTAATGTTGCACCACAACCGCCTGCATTATTAATTATGACATCATAGTTTTCAAAAGCATCTATGTTTTTTCTTGCAAGATTTTTGGCAAACTCATCATCGCCGAAATGCAGATGTGCAGCGCCACAGCAGGTCTGCCCTTTTGGAAAATGGACTTCATAACCATTGCGTTGTAGAACCCTTATCGTCGCCTCGTTGACTTGTGCCAGAAATGCCTCTTGGATACAACCGATGAAGAATGCCACCACTCCGCGTTTTTCTCCAATAGCAGGTGCAGGCTTGGAATAATTGCGGTATTTTGGGACAATAGGTGGCAATATGGCTTCCATAGCTTTCAAAGGCTTTGGCAAAAATCCTAATAATCTGACCAATTTTTGCAGTCCAATAGCCTCATATAGCCATAAAAATCTCGCGACAAATCTGAGCCTTCCTACGTATGGCATCATCTGCCTGAAACCTAACCAACGGACAAATCGCTCAAAAATTCCGGGCTTATGATGGTGTGCGATAGTCAGTTTGACAATTTCTATCATCTGACTATATTTGACATTAGAAGGGCATGCAGATTGACAAGCAAGGCATGAAAGACATAAATTTATGTGTTTTGCAAAACTATTATTAAATTCCTCAATTCCAAAGCGACCTTCAGAAGCAGCTTTCATCAATCTAATGCGTCCACGTGGAGAATCCATCTCCGTTCCAAAGACTGCAAAGGTTGGGCAAGCTTGCATACATAATCCGCAATGGATACAAGTGTCAAGAAGTGCCTTAAAGTTTGGACTTGTTAATTCGGGATAAATCCCTTGTCCACTCATAAAGTATCTCCTAATTTGTGAAAAGCATTTAGCATTCGGTTGTTTTTATGCAAAATTTGGAAAACTAAACTATAGGTGCCTTTTGCGTGGATATTAATTTTTCAGCCATATATAACTATTCCGTCTTTTTTCGCAGCGTTTATTGCTAAAGAACTGCTATTTTCCCATTCTTCGTCTGAATAATACAAAATATCAAAAGGCTTTTTTGTCCTTCTTACCAATTCTCTATCAATCCCACAGGTCTGCTCTACTCTTTCAAATATACTTTTGTTTCTGAAATCCTTTGAGACTATTATTACATCAATGTCACTATCTTCTTTTTCCATAGACTTTGCATAAGAACCGAATATAATTATCTTTTGAGCATTAATTCCTTTTTGTTGTAGTAATTCTCTTAAAATTCTATCCGTTTTTTTTATAACATCTGCTTTAGACATGCTAATGTCTCCTTAGCTTGATTCAACACTATCTCTGTAACATCTCTTTTATAGTCTTTTAGCAACTTTTCAAGTTCATCAGGATACCTTATTGGAACACATAAGCTATTCAGCTTATCTATATAATTCCTAATCTCTTCTGAGAGTGTAAGGTTAATTTTTTCACAGAAATAATTTAAATTGTGTATCTTTGGCGGATCTTTCTTAAATTTTTTGTTATAAAGTCCCTTTAAAGCCTTCTCTATTGACAGATGACACATAAAGACTGTATAAATATATTTCCCAGCCTTGAATATTGCTTCTGCTGTTTCCAAATCATAATCTGCCTGTTTAAACCATTCTTCAGGTGATTTTAGCTTATTTTCAAACATAAAGCTTATCCATTGTTCTATAATCAACAATAGGAATACGGGTCATATTGCGACCTCTATTTGTTGGAGTCCAACAAATTTAGGCAAGTTATTAACATCACCTTCATATTCTTCTAAACATAACTCAATTACTTCCCTTAAGTTTTCTTTAAGTTCATCAAGTGTGCTTGCCTGAGTATGAACTCCAACAATACCGGGAACAATCCCAACATAAAGTTTTGTCTCTGGGTTCCACTCTATATAAGCAACGAAGTTTTTCAACAAACACCTCATCTCAAAGAATACTGCTATATCATCGCCCAGGCTTGCTTTAATGCCCTTTTAGCGTTGGCGATCACTATCTCGCTTGATTCGTTTGGTAGTGGTTTAACTTCAAAGCTCATAAAGGGCTGTCGTTCTCCATTGAGAAAACCAATATCAATGAAAGCTCTGAGAAATTCCGCAAGTTCCCATACATCATTTTCTCCGCATTCAATTCCGAAACGTGGATGTGCATCACCATAAGCGGGATGTCCTTGCTCCATAACACAGTTGCCAACGTGGAGATGGACGACATGATCTTTTACAAACCAAGCACATTCCTCAGATGTCTCCTCCAAAAGCGGAAGGTGCGACAGATCAACCATTAAACCGAAGTTTCTGCGATTGACAGCATCAGCAAAATCACCCGCCAAATCCGAAGGACCGATAAGGGCTTTTTTATCAATATCTTTATCAAAGGTTTCTAACGTAATGCCCATACCCTTTGTTTCTGCATAGTCGCAGAGTTCTCTTGTTGTTTTTACAAGGGCATCAAGTGCATTTTCTCTCAGATCATCGCCTGGGTCTTTACCGCTTAGAAAAGCCATTCTTTCTGCACCCATAAAACAAGCCTCATCTATGCACTCTTTTAGCACCTCAACCGCTTTTTTTCTCTCATCTTCATCAAGTGAATTAGGATTTAACGGAGTTGACAGAACAACAGGCTGAGCGCCATAACCGACTGCAAGTCCACTGCTTTGGATGATCTCCTTAGCTTTTGCTCGGACCTCAGGGTCTTTTATCCTTGTGATCTCTATAGCTGTGAAGAAGTCATCTTCGGCGATCTTGGTTATGGTTTCAAGTATAGGACCCTCACCTTTCATCGTTGATGGATATGCCATAAAGTGAATAATACCGACTTTGAAATATTTGTAAAATGATTCGTGCATGATTTTTCCTTTCTTGAAATCTATTGATCCTAAAAAACGAGATTATATTGACCTTTAACACAATTTTGGGACATGCTGAGCATGCCCCCTTCACAAATTTATTATAATTTAACTGGTATCTTTTTCAGTCTGGAATACTTCGGCAAATCTCCGCCTATAAGTGGCTTTGCATACTCAATGAAAGCATCGGTAACATAATTGCCTTCTGCATTGATAAACTCGTCAGGCACTTTCTTTGTGCCTAATGCCACTTTTTCAAGCTCCACTAAGTCAGTAGTGCATTTGTATTCCTTGCCTGATTCCCTAACCAAATTTACCATATAATCGGTTTTTCCGTCAACCGCATATTTAACAGCCATCTTACCGACCATATAGGCTTCTTCCAAATCTACGTTTGACGCACAAACCATAGATACCCTTTGAATAGTTCCGGGCTTATCCCATCTAGCCTTTATCTTTAATCCATTAGCGATAAGATCACAAAGATAAATTGCCACTCCGCCAAGTTGCCTGTGACCAAATTTATCAGTATCTATCGCCCTAGATGATGCGGTTATATATTCTCCATTTTTATCAACAAGACCTTCACAGACGGTTATGACAACGTATCCAAGTTTTTTATAAACCCTATCCACGTCCGCTAAAAATCTTTCTTCTTCAAAAGGCTTTTCTGGCAGATAGATCAAGTGTGGGGCATCGTCCTCGTGTTCCTTCGCTAATGCTGTTGATGCTGTGATCCAGCCTGTATTTCTTCCCATAGTCTCAATAACCTTGACGTTGTCAACTATGCCGATCGCCTCAGTGTCAAGCCCTGCATCGCGAGTTGCTATTGCAAGCCATCTTGCAACGCTACCATATCCAGGGCAGTGATCAATTATAGGCAGATCATTATCTACGGTCTTAGGTATACCTATAGCTCGTAACTCGTAGTTATTTTCTTTGGCAATTGAACTAACCTTTTTTGCAGTATCCTGCGAGTCATTCCCACCAGCATAGAAGAAATATCTGATGTTGTATTTTTTCAGGACTTCCAATATTTTTTCGTATTCATTAGGAGAGACCTTATATCTACAAGATGATAGCGCCGCGGAAGGTGTATGTCTTAATCCATCAATATCTGCTGGGTCTTGTTTGCCGAGATCGATAAAATCCTCGTTGATCATGCCCATTATGCCGTGAACCATGCCGAACATACCAGTTATTTCATCATGTTTCATAGCTTCTTGTATAACACCAGCGAGACTACTGTTGATAACAGCGGTTGGTCCTCCTGATTGTCCAATAACTAAATTTCCTTTAAGTTTTGACATCGTTTGCTCCTTTCTTAATGATTTTTGGTTTATATGCGACTTTAAGCCAAATCTTTTAGTGCTTCTAATGGTGTTCTTCTTTTTCGATCAGTTCGGTCGAAATCCCCATCAAAGCTTACAAATATCAATTCATGCTTTTCCGAAGCGACATATTGATATGCGTCATCAAAATCAAATTGATACTTATGGCATATAGTAGTTAAATATTTTAGATCATTTGTATTCAATCGGACTATTCTAACATTAGAGTCTTCAATGGTATCAGAAATAAAACTCCTAAACAATTCATCTTTTTTCAATCTGGTCAAAATAATACCTATTGAATATAAAGAAAAATCTGTTATGGCTAAAAGGTCAGCATCTATATTCATAAAGAATTTGTGAACTTCATCAGCTTTTTCTTGCATCAAAAGTAATTCTAACCAAACATTAGTATCTATAAGAAACATCAGTCTCCCCACCATTCAAGAGCCTTTTTCTGAAGTTCCAAAGAAGTAAATTTGTCACGAAATTCGCTTAATCCTCCTGCCCAATCCATTCTAAGTCGTTTTTGCTTTGGTTGTATTTTCCTTTCTAATAAAAATTGAGCAAAATCATATACTTCCTGTTGTAAATCCGGAGGGAGTTTTTCCATCAATTCCTCAATACGTTTAACCATTTTTCTTACCTCTAACTAACACATCCTTAAAGTTTATTTTTAATTCCACCCCATACATACGCGAGTTTGCCCTTTGATATAACTGGACTCATATTCACGTTAGGGATATTTGGTCCTGTTACTTTAACGTTATCAAAGTAAACAATTTTATCTTGGACACATAAAGCGACTTAGCCTCCCTTCCCTCTACGGGCAATATATTTTTGGAAAGTAAAGATATTATCCCTTTTCAATAAGCAAACTCCTATTCTTAAACGAATTATATAGATGCGGAATTTAATTTAACATTATAGATCAAAATTCCGCATACTAATCATACTAATATCTAACGTTTGATATATTTTGTAAGATAATCCATATCTTTGCCTCTGTTAGACATAAGGCAATCAATCGCCTGATCAAGATCAAATCCTTGATGGACGACTCCGTTTATTGCTAATGCGACAGCCATTGGATCATCTTTTCCGGGGTGATGGACATTCCTGCCGACTAATGCACCTCTTATCGTTCCGCCAACCTTCATTCCGTTTACAAATTCATTGATAGTCGGAGTAGGATCGCCCTTTGATTCTCCGCCAAGCATAAGCATCGGACATGTTGACGCCCTCGCGACTTTCTCGTAGTTCTCACAATACGGTATTTTCAGCCATGTATACATGGACGTTCCGCCGAGACCAGAAGCTACGCTTACGACCTTAATAAGGTCATTTGCATTTTTCAGTGTTTTATAGCCTTGTTCTGCACCGGAGACGGGCAATGGTTCAATAAAGATCGGTATGCCATTTTCACTGCATTGATTTACTGCTTCTGCACAATACATTATTGTTTTGCCAGAATCAACTGAGTTGACATCAAGCCTGAACATAATTTTCGCCCCGTCAAGCCTCATTTCCATTATGCTATCAACAGTGAAAGCTGTAAACCTGTCGTCCATCTCAAAAACAACGCCTGATAGTCCGCCTCTGTTCATGCAACCTAAAATAACTTTTTCATCAAGAAAGCTCTGACCTCCGCCTTTTTTTACGAGATAGTTGACAATAAATATGTCCTCAACAATATCTGGTGTTCCCATAAATCCATCAAATTCAGGGCGAGTTATCACTCGTAAGGCTCTGCCAAGATAAGATAGCCTATCGCCCATAATTACGGGATCATCGCCTGATTTCGTGACCATACGTGCAGGATGATCAAGCGCGAGTATCGTCAATTTGCCATCTTTTCCCGTCAATTTATCTCGCACAAGCCTTTCATCTGCTTCTTCATATACGATCTCTGGCGAATCAACTCGTATATCCGTTATCATATCAAAGATATATTTTGGAAAAAATTCCTCAACGTTAAACTCATAATTTCCAATTGAATAAGCCATTTTA